>NZ_JAALDW010000009.1:0-3701 GCF_014145055.1 Dietzia sp. DQ11-38-2 | reverse complement strand
CCCCCGATCGGCGGACGGATCGACCCCTGATCACGACCCGCGTCTGTTCCCCCGGGTCACGGCCTACCGGTTCCGTCGCGGCACACTGCGTCCGGGCCAGCAACGCAACTGGGAGGAGCACTGGCCCACCTACGGCCGCAACGTCGCGGACGAGGTGATCGACCCGGAGGTCATGTTCGGTCGCGTCGCACCGCTGATCGTCGAGATCGGGTCCGGGACGGGGACGTCCACCGCGGCGATGGCGGCAGAGGAGCCGGACCTGGACGTGATCGCCGTCGAGGTCTACCAACCCGGCCTGGCCCAGCTCCTGGGGATGATCCTGCGAGAGGGCCTCGAGAACGTCCGGATGATCCGCGGCGACGGGGTGGATGTGCTCACCAACATGATCGCGCCGGCGAGCCTGACCGGGGTGCGTGTGTTCTTCCCGGATCCGTGGCCCAAGGCGCGCCACCACAAGCGCCGGCTCCTGCAGTCGGGGACGTTCGCCCTGATCTCCTCGCGCCTCCGTCCCGGCGGCGTACTCCACGTGGCTACCGACCACGCCGACTACGCCGACTGGATCGCCGAGACCGGCGACGCCGAACCGTCACTCGAGCGGCTCGACGCCACGACCGGGGACGGGCACGTACCGTTCAGTCTGAAACGACCCGTGACGAAGTTCGAGGGCAAGGGTCTTCAGGAGGAGCGAGTGATCAACGAGTTCCTCTGGCGTCGCAGAGACTGACACACCCGAATCTCCGAGAAGGCCGAGGCTGTAGACGATGACCCCACCTGACGGACCGGACGACCACGAGATCACCGACGTGGTGCCGCCCGACGACCCGGGCCTGGTGCTGCTCGTCTGGGACGCGCCCAACGTGGACATGGGCCTCGGGTCCATCCTCGGCGGACGCCCCACGGCCCTCTACCGGCCACGCTTCGACGCGCTCGGGCGGTGGCTGCTCGGGTACGCGGCCGAGTTGTCGGTGAGCTCGGGCGACACCCTCGAGGCCGAGGCGACCGTCTTCACCAACATCGTCCCGGGTACCTCGGACAATGTCCGCCCCTGGGTCGAGGCCCTGCGCAACGTCGGCTTCGCCGTCTTTGCCAAGCCCAAGACCAGCGAGGACTCGGATGTCGACGACGACATGCTCGAGCACATCGACCGGCGCGCCGAGTCCGGTCGGCTCGCGGGCGTGGTGGTGGCCTCCGCCGACGGCCAGGCGTTCCGCGAACCGTTGGAGGATCTCGCCGACGAGATCCCCGTCACCGTCATCGGTTTCCGGGAGCACGCCACCTGGGCCGTCCAGCACGACACGATCCGATTCCTCGACCTGGAGGACATCCCGGGTGTGTTCCGGGAGCCCCTGCCCCGGGTCAGCCTCGAGAACCTGCCGGACGAGGGGGCCTGGTTGCAGCCGCTCCGGCCACTCACCGCCCTGCTCACCTCGCGTTAGGAGCGCGCCGCCGTGTTCAACTCACTCGGGCGTGTCGTCGCCCGCCGCCGCATCCTCGTCACGGTCGTCATGGTCGTGGTCATGGCCGCGCTCAGCGTGGCGGGCAGCATGTTCGGAAACGCCTTCGGCCAGGGCGGCTTCGAGGACCCGGAGAGCGGGTGGGCGACGGCCGAGCGGCTCGAGCAGGAGGCGTACGGCCGTGACGCGCTCGGCGACGTCGTCGTCAGCTACCACGCCCCCGAGGGCACCACGGTCGACGATCCGGCGTTCCAGGAGCCCATCCGCGCCTCGCTCGACTCGATCCGCACGGAGTTCCCGGACGAGGTCACCGGCGTGACCAGCTTCGTGTTCAACCAGTCCCCCGCCCTGGTCAACCGGGACGAGGGCATCGCCGTGGCCTCCATCCAGATCGCCGGCGAGGAGGAGGAGATCCTCCAGAACTTCCGGGTGATCGAGGACCGGATCGACGTCGACGGGATCCAGACCGACGTCGCGGGGGTGCAGGCCGTCGCCGGTGCGTTGCAGGACGGCATGGACGCGGACCTCGTGCGCGCGGAGCTGATCGCGCTCCCGCTGGTGTTCCTGCTGCTCATCGTGGTCTTCGGCGGGGTCGTCGCCGCCTTCCTGCCCGTTGCGGTGGGGGTGCTGACGATCGTGGGCTCGCTCGGTGCTCTGCACCTGCTCTCGCTGGTCACACCGGTGAACTCCTTCGCCCAGAACGTGGTGACCCTGATCGGTCTGGGCCTGGCCATCGACTACGGGTTGTTCGTGGTGAGCCGGTTCAGGGAGGAGATGGCCGAGGGGTATCCGCCGGACGCGGCGGTGCGACGCGCGGTGGCCACCGCCGGTCGGACGGTGGTGTTCTCCGCGGTCATGGTGGGCGTGACCCTGTCCGGCCTGCTCATCTTCCCGCAGGACTTCCTCAAGTCGGTGGCCTATGGCGCGATCGCCGCGGTGATCCTCGCCGCCGCACTGTCGGTGACCCTGCTGCCGGCCGTTCTGATGATGCTCGGTCACCGCGTCGACATGCTCGGCATCACACGCCTGCAGCGCCACCGCTCACGGGAAGAGGTCGAGAACGGCCTGTTCGGTCGCATCGCGGACTTCTCCATGAAGCGCCCGGTGGCCGTGGCGGTCCCGGTCGTGGTGGTCCTGGTCGCACTGATCATCCCGTTCTCCGGGGTCAAGTTCGGCGGCATCAACGAGACCTACCTCCCGCCGGACAACCCGACCCGCGTGGCACAGGAACAGTACGACCAGAATTTCCCCGGAACCCGCACGGACCCGGTCAAACTCGTCGTGATCGGGTCGGACGGCACCACCCTGTCGCAGATCCGCTCCGCGGCGAACGAGGCACCGGGCCTGACCGGACCGTTCCAGTTCGCCCGGTCCGGTGAGCAGGACGCTCAGGGTCGCGACGTGGTGGTCCTGCAGACCGGCGTCGTCGACCGCAACGCGGCCACCGACACCGTCGAGTACCTGCAGGCGTTCCCGATCCCCGCCGGGACCGAGGTCTACGTGGGCGGTAACCCGGCGATGGAACGCGATTCGGTGGAGGCCCTGGTCGACGGGCTGCCGTGGTTCGTGCTCTACGTCCTCATCGCCACCACCATCCTGATGTTCCTGGCGTTCGGTTCGCTGGTGCTGCCGATCAAGGCCGCGATCATGAACCTGCTCGGACTGGGCGCCACGCTCGGGATCCTCACGTGGATCTTCGTCGACGGTCATCTCGCCGGCCTGCTCGGGTTCACACCGGGGCCGCTGACGTCGCCCGTGGTCGTGCTCCTCATGGCGATCATCTACGGCCTGTCCACGGACTACGAGGTGTTCCTGGTGTCCCGGATGGTGGAGGCCCGTTCGCGCGGGGCCCGCACCGCAGAGGCCATCCGCAACGGGGTGGCCCACACCGGTCGGATCATCACCTCGGCGGCGCTCATCCTCATCGTGGTGACCGGCGCCTTCGCGTTCTCGGACATCGTGATGATGAAG
Source organism: Dietzia sp. DQ11-38-2 (assembly GCF_014145055.1). Lineage (NCBI taxonomy): Bacteria > Bacillati > Actinomycetota > Actinomycetes > Mycobacteriales > Dietziaceae > Dietzia > Dietzia sp. DQ11-38-2. The sequence continues at coordinate 276 of NZ_JAALDW010000009.1, read as the reverse complement.
TACATCGCCTTCGGCATGATCGCCGCGCTCATCATCGACGCCACCGTCATCCGTATGCTGCTCGTGCCGTCGGTGATGCAGATGCTCGGCACCGACAACTGGTGGGCGCCGAAGTGGATGAAGCGCGTCCAGGAGCGGGTCGGCCTGGGCGAGGCCGAAATAGACGACGAGCCCGAACTCCTGGTCGCGGGTCCGGGGCGGGTCGGGTCGGCGGGCGCCGGTGTGCCGGTCACAGCCCCGGCCGGGCCCGTGGACGGACGGTCGACCTCCGGGCCC
>NZ_JAALDW010000096.1:0-7574 GCF_014145055.1 Dietzia sp. DQ11-38-2 | reverse complement strand
GAGGGGTTCGCGACCCCCACCCTGCACGCCTCGTACCTCCACACCCACTGGGCCGGGCACCCCGCACTGGCCGCGAGGTTCGCGGCCGAGGTCGCCCGCGTGCACAGCGCGCCGCCCGTCGACGGTGGTCGACGGGCGGCTCGCGTCAGCTGAACCGAGCGCGTTCGGTCACATGAGGTAGCACGCCTCGGTGAACTCGAAGTCCGCCGCGGTCGGCCCCTCGTACCATTCCTCCTCCAGGACCAGACCCGTCGGGCTGCCCGCCTCGATCCGGTTGAAGATGGTCGAGCGCGACGCGTGCTCGTTGACGTCACCCGAGTAGTCACCTGCGCCCTCGGCGAACATGCCGTCGGTGTCCAACCCGGTCAGCTGGTCGGCGGTCTCGAAGACCCCGGCCCGGGTGAGGTCGTCGTTCTCGATGGCCTGCTGGAGCAGACCGCGGATGACGGTCTGGGCGGCCCATCCCAGCACGAACCAGTCGTTGGGCTCGGCCCCGATGGACTCGGCGAACTCGCGCATCTCGTTGTGACCCTCGGAGTCGTATCCCCAGGGCGCGACGGTGGCGGCGCCCCGGTACCGGGCTTCCAGCGCGGGAGCCGCCTGGCTCCCCATCAGCCCCGCGCTCCAGGTGGGCGTGGCGCCGATGAACTGGCCCTCGTACCCCTGCGCGACGGTCGCACCCACGATGGCGCCGGTCTCGATCGCGCTGGTGGCGAGCAGGACGACGTCCGGACGGTCGGCCAGGATCCGCTGGATCACCGCGGTCTGCTCGTCGGTGCCGCCGGGCGCCGTGGTGTACCGCGTGAACTCGATGTCGCGCTCCTCGGCGGCGATCTCCGCCCCGTTGGCCGCGTCGTCGCCGTAGTCACCGGGGAAGTGCACCATCCCGACGCTCGTGGCGTCGAGCTCGTCGACGGCGTAGTCGACCATGTTCATGGCCTCGGCGCAGTAGCTGGTACCGAACTCCAGCACGCCGTCCTCGAAGAGCCAGTTCGACCCCAGCGAGGCGGGGACCGCCAGGATGTTCTGCTGCCGGGTGTCATCGAGGATGCCATTGGTGTGGGCCGTGCCCAGCGAGTGCGCCAGCACCAGGATCTGATCCCTGATCTCCCGGTACTCCTGGGAGTGCGTGGTCTCGTTGTAACCGCTGTCGCGAACGTGGGTCACCATGTCGACCTCGTAGCCGTCGATGCCCCCGTTCTCGTTGACGTTCTGCCAGTAGGCCTGCGCGCCCTCGATCATCGGGGCGCCGACCGGGGAGAACGGGCCCGTCAGGTCGGTGACCGCACCCAGGTAGATGCAGCCGTTCGACTCGTCGACCGCGTTCGGGCACGGCTCGTCGGTGATCCCGGCGACCTCGGTGTCGGAGGCGTCGTCGCGACCACAGCCCGACAGGACCAGGGCGACGGCCGCCAGACCGGCCACCCCGCTGCGTAGCGTCTTGGACTTCATGATGTTCTCCTCGGTGTTCGATGTGTGGGATCAGACGTGGGTGGGGTCAGTAGGTGAAGGGGAAGCTCTTCCAATACATCCGCATCCGCAGCCATATGCCGAACAGGCCGCGTGGCTCGAACAACAGGAACGCGACGATGAGGCCGCCGTACAGGATCGCCTCGACCTCGTAGATGTTCGGGCTGACGTTGGGCGCCGTGGAGATGTAGGGGACGAAGTGCGCCATCTCGGAGGAGATCCGGGGCAGCGACGCGATCAGCAGGGCGCCCATGATCGTGCCGGAGATCGTCGCGGCGCCGCCGATGAAGACGATCGCGACGAACTGGATCGACATGATCAGCCCGAACTGCTCCGGACCGAAGTGCCGGTTCGCGACGAACAGCAGCGACCCGCACACACCCGCGTAGAAGGACGAGACCGTGAACGCGATGAGCTTGTAACGGGCCAGGTCGACACCCATGACGCCAGCCGCGATGTCACGGTCGCGGATGGCTCCGAAGGCGCGGCCGACCCGTGAACGCGCGATGTTCCGGGCCGCGAGCGCCCCGATCAACAGCAGCGCGAGGAAGAACCAGTACAACTTCTGGTCCGAGGTGAACGCGCTATCGAGGGTGAGGTCGTCCCCGAACAGGATCGGCCGGGGGGCCTCGCGACCGACTCCCTGGCCACCGGTGACACTCCCCCGCTCGGTGAAGATGTAAGTGCCGAGGAAGACCAGGCCCAACGTCACCACCGCGAGGTACAGCCCCCGCAACCTGGTGGCCAGCGGCGCCACGATCACCCCGCAGAGCGCGGCCATCGCACCGGCGGCGAGGATCCACGCCGGGATGAAGGTGATCCCCAGGCCCAGCGCACGCCCCTCGGGATCGCCGGCCACCACCGAGGCGGTGTACGCGCCGACCCCCACGAAGAAGGCGTGACCGAGGGAGATCTGCCCCGCGTAACCGGTGATCAGGTTGAGCCCGATCCCGCCGATCGCCAGGACCAGCCCGAGCCCGAGGATCCGCAGCACGTCGTCGCTGACGTTGAGCGGCAGCAGGACGGCGAGGACGACGAGCACGGCGGCGCCCAGCGCCTTGGCCCGCGTGTTGAACAGCGCCTGCTCCTGCCGGTAGCTGGAGTAGAGCTCCGGCCGCCCGCGGGGACCGCCGAAGAAGCCGGCCCGTCGCCCGGTCGCGGTCCGCGGCGTCGGGGATCCCCCCGACGGTTCCGCCGCCGATACGAGTGTGCTCATACCCGTTCCACCTCCTTGGTGCCGAACAATCCGTGGGGTCTGACCAGCAGCACGGCCAGCATGATGATCCAGGGCATCAGCGGACCCAGGTTCGTGGTGAGTTCGGGCATGACGCCGCTGCCGTCGAACCACTGGTTGTGGTAGGTCGAGACCATGGCCTGGGCTATGCCGATGGTCAGGCCGCCGATGATCGCGCCGCCTATCGAGTCGAACCCGCCGATGACGATCGCGGGCAACGCGATGAGAGCCACGAGCCACAAGGTGTTGCCGATCGGGCCGCCCGTCGCGGCGAAGATCCCCGCGAGTGCCGCCAGGGCCCCGGCCATCGCCCAGGACAGCGCGAAGATCGCACTGGCGCTGACGCCCTGGGCCATCGCCGCCTCCTGGTCGGAGGCGACCGCACGCATCGCCAGGCCCACCGAGGAGTACCGGAAGAACAACAGCAGGGCGACGACGATCACGGCGGCGGTGACGAACGCCGCCACGTGCCGGTGCTGGACGATGACCCCGCCGATCACCGAGACGTCGGTCCCCCACGGGTCCCCGACCGAGCGCGGTTGGGTGCCGAGGAACATCCCGGCGACGGTTCGGATGACGATGTCCAACCCCACGGTGATGATCGCCACGATGAACACCGCCTTGCCGACCATCGGGCGAATCGCGGCCCGCTCGACCAGAAGGGCGATGACACCGATGGCGATCACCCCGAGGATCGCCCCGACGTAGAACCCCATCACCGGCGCGAGGAAGCTGACGATGATCGCCCCGGACATGAGGAACGCGGGCTGCGCGAAACTGATGACGCCGGTGGCCTTGAAGATCATGACGAAGCCGATCGCGACGAGTGCGTAGATGGCACCCGACCCCAGACCGACGCTCAGGGCACTGAGGAACTGGGTCATCGTGCCCCCTCGTAGAGCTCGTCGACGAGATCCGCGAACATCCCCGTCACCGCCGACCGCTTGACCTTCTGGGTGGCGGTGAGCTCGCCCTCGTCGTGGTCGAGCTCCTTGGGCAGCAGCGCGAATGCCTTGACCTGCTCCACGGCGTTGAACCTCTCGTTGGTGGCGTCGACGACCCCCTGTACCAGCTCGCGGACCTCGGGTTTCTCCGTCAGGTCCCGGTAGGTTGTGTAGGCGATCCGTTTGCGGGTGGCCCAGTCACCGACTGTGTCGAGCTCGATCCCGATGAGGGCGGTGAGGTACCTGCGACCGTCGCCTATCACGAGGGCCTCCTTGATGTAGGGGGACACCTTGAGGGCGTTCTCGACCTCGGACGGCGAGACGTTCTTGCCGCCGGCGGTGATGATGATGTCCTTCATCCGGTCGGTGATCTTGACGTGGGTCCCGTCGACCCACTCGCCCACGTCCCCGGTGTGCAGCCAGCCCTCGGCGTCGATGGTCTCGGCCGTCTTCTCGGGGTTTCGCCAGTACCCGGCGAACACCGCCGGGCTGCGGACCAGGATCTCGCCCGTCCTCTCGTCGATCTTGAGTTCGGTGCCCTCGTGGGGTTCACCGACGGTCCCGAGCTTGACCCGTCCGGGCTTGTTCGTGGTGGCGATCGCCGAGTTCTCCGTCATCCCGTAGAGCTCGTGCATCGGGACGCCGATCCCCATGAAGAACTTGAGGACCTCCGGGGCGATCGGTGCCGCTCCGGAGACCGCGTGCCGTGCGTACCGCAGGCCCGTCCGGACCCGCAGAGCCCGATACATGCAGATCCACCCCAGCCCGTACCAGGCTCGGCTGGCCGGGGTGTGCCGTCCGCCGTTCGAGACCAGCGCGTCGCCGATCCGCTCGGCGCGCGCCAGCCAGAAACCCGACCACTTCCGCTTGAGCCAGGTGGCGTCCTCCAGACGGATCTGGGCCGAGGCCAGGAGCTTCTCCCAGATCCGCGGCACGCCCATCACCAGGGTGGGCTGCACCTCCTGGAGGTTCTGGGGCACGGTGTCGATGGATTCGGCGAAGGTCACCTGGAGTCGGCTCGCGCAGCTCATCCACGTGGTGAAGAAGCGCTCGGCGACGTGCGACAGCGGGAGATAGGTCAGCACGTAATCGGAGGGCCCCGGGGGCGGATCGGAGGTCCCCCCGCGGGTCATGACGGTGTCGATCGCGAACTCGACGTTGGACGTGGTGAGCATGGCGCCCTTGGGTGGGCCGGTCGACCCGGAGGTGTAGACGAGGGTGATCAGATCGTCAGGCCGTGCCTGCTCCATCCGTCTGACCACCGCCTCCGGGTCCTTCAGACGGTGCTCGCGCCCGAGCGCCAGGAAGTCGTCCCAGTGGATGAGGCGCTCGTCGTCGTAGTGTCCCCGGATCCCGCGCGGTTCCAGGTACACGATGTGGGTGAGGTCGGGGCACTGCTCGGAGACCGCCAGGGCCTTGTCCACCTGCTCCTGGTCCTCGGCCACGAGCAGCTTCACCTGGCTGTTCTCCAGCAGGTACCCGACCTCGGCGGCCGGGTTGGTCGGATAGACGCCCACACTGACGCCCCGGACGGCCACGGTCGCGATATCGCAGATCAGCCACTCGGGCCGGTTCTCGCTGTGGATCGCGACTCGGTCCTGGGTGTCGATCCCGAGCGCGATCAGCGCGTGCGCGACGTCCTGGATCTGGTCCCAGTACTGGGCCCAGGTCGTCGGCTGCCAGACACCCCGTGACTTCCTCCGCAGTGCCACGTCCCCGGGGTGGGCGGCGGCGTTGTCCCGGACCCGCGTGGCCAGAGTGGTGGTGCTCATCAGCTCCCCCCTCCGTCCGCGGGCACCGCGGCCTGGCCGCCCAGATAGGCCTCCACCACCGCCGGGTGGCTCTGGACCTCCGCGGGGGTGCCGAGGGCCAGCGGGGCACCGAAGTCGATGGCCAGCACGCGGTCCGCGATGTCCATCACCAGGCTCATGTCGTGCTCGACGAGGATCATGGGGGTCTTGAACTCCTGTCGGATCGAGAGCAGGAAGCGCGCGGTGTCCTCGGTCTCCTCGAGGTTCATCCCGGCCACGGGTTCGTCCAACAGGAGGATCTCCGGCTCCATCGCCAGCGCCCGCCCGAGCTCGATGCGCTTCTGGATGCCGTAGGGCAGCAGGCCCACCGGGAGCTTGCGCCACGCCTGCAGTTCCAGCAGGTCGATGATCTCCTCGACCGCGGCGCGGTTCAGTTCCTCCTGGCGCCTGGCCGGCCCCACCCAGGCGATCGCGGCGAGTGTGCCGTAGCGGAACTTCACGTGGCGACCCAGCATGAGGTTGTCGACCAACGTCAGGTTGGCGAACAACTCGACGTTCTGGAAGGTCCGGGCGACCCCCAGACGGGCGATCTTGTGCGGACGCATCCCCAGGAGCTGTTGACCCTTGAGCTTCACCGACCCCTGCTGCGGCCGGTACACCCCCGAGAGCACGTTGAAGATGCTGGTCTTCCCGGCGCCGTTGGGGCCGATGATCGCGAAGAGCTCGTCCGGGTTGACGGTGAAGTCGACGCCGTCGATCGCCTTGAGGTTCCCGAAGGCCAAACTCACCTGCGAGAACTCGACGACCGGGCTGGTCGTAGACGGGTTCGTCATGATGCCCACCTCTTGCGCCGGCGGTACTGTTTGACGTTGCGATAGGACTTCGTCCCGTCGGAGTCCGAGCGCGCGCCCAGGTAGAACTCGCGGATGTCGTCGTTGTCGAGCAGGTCCGCCGCGGGCCCGTCCATGACCACGCGGCCGGTCTCCACCACGTACCCGTGCCTGGCGATCGACAGCGCCATCGCCGCGTTCTGCTCGACCAGCAGCACCCCGGTCCCCTGCGAGTTGATCTCCACGATGATGTCCCGGATCTGCTCCACCATCTTGGGCGCCAGGCCCAGGCTCGGTTCGTCCAGCAGGAGGAATCGCGGTGCGGACATGAGCGCCCGGCCGATCGCCAGCATCTGCTGCTCGCCGCCGGACAGGTAGCCGGCGACTCGCGACCTGCGCTCGTGGAGGACGGGGAAGAGCCCGTAGACGCGATCGAGGCCCTCGCGGAGGTGGCGGCGCGTGACGTGCGCGCCGATGCGCAAGTTCTCCTCGACCGAGAACTCCTTGAAGATCCGTCGCCCCTCGAGGACGTGCTTGACGCCGTGTCGCGCGATCGCGGGTGCGCTCAGCGAACCGATGTCCTCCCCGTCGAGGGTGACCGACCCCTTGGTGATGGCCCCGTTGTGGACATCGAGTAGTCCGGAGAGGCTGCGCAGCAGCGTCGACTTGCCGGCTCCGTTCGCGCCCAGCAGCGCGACGATGTGGCCGTCCGGCACGTCGAAACTCGCACCTCTGATGACGAGCATCGCGTCGTCGTAGACGACTTCGAGATTACGAACTGATAACACTCGGCCTCCTGGTGTGATGGAGACCACACTATTCTCAGGTGTCCGAACATTTCTGTGTTTAGGCCGATTTCTCTGATCATGTTCTCGGCGGCGCCGGGCTGGGCGAAGTCCCTGCGGGTGGCGCCGGAGTCGTGATACGTGAGGCCAGTCCACCGTCCTCGACTTGATTGACCTGCGGCGATGCAGACCCGCGCGAGATCGGGTCCCGCAAGGACGGACGCGGCCAGGCGAGGCGTCGATCGTCTCTACACATGTGTTAACCCCGTAATCGGATCCTGTGGATCGGCCCGGAACCCGGCGTCCGGAGCCTCCTCAGACCAGGGTCCCGACTCGGTCGACGGCGGCCACCGCGTCGGCCACCACCTCCACACCCGGAGCGGCCCCCGGGCGGCGCACGACGACCACCGGCACCCCGAGTTCGGCGGCCACCGCCATCTTCGGCCAGGTGTGCACGCCTCCCGAGTCCTTGGTCACCAGCACGTCCGCCCGGTGCGCGGTGAACAGCGCCCGCTCGCCCTCGGCCGAGTAGGGACCACGGTCGAGCAGGAGCCGCCACC
>NZ_JAALDW010000095.1:0-13406 GCF_014145055.1 Dietzia sp. DQ11-38-2 | reverse complement strand
AGCGCGATCATCGCCATGGGCGCGTTGTCGCCCTTGCGGTTCTCGAGCTTGACGATCCGGGTGTAGCCGCCGTCGCGGTTCGCGACCCGGGGGCCGATCTCGGCGAACAGCTTGTGCAGGACGTCCTTGTCGCGGATGACCTTGGCGGCCTCACGACGGTCGGCCAGCGTGCCACGACGGGCCTTGGTGATGAGCTTCTCCGCGTACGGACGAAGCAGCTTCGCCTTGGTCTCCGTGGTGCGGATCGCATCGTGCTCGAACAGCTGGGTGGCCAGGTTCGAGAGGATGAGCCGCTGGTGGGAAGCGGATCCGCCGAGGCGGGCGCCCTTCTTGGGCTTGGGCATCAGATTCTCCTAGGAATGGTGTGCTGAGAGCTCGTCAGAGCTGCTCGGTCTCGGCGTAATCCTCGCCACCCTCGTCGGTCCACGTGCCGGTCTCGGCGTCGTAACCGGCGACCGAGGCGGGATCGAACCCGGGGGGCGCATCCTTGAGCGACAGGCCGAGCTCCACGAGCTTGACCTTGACCTCGTCGATCGACTTCTGACCGAAGTTGCGGATGTCGAGCAGGTCGGACTCACTGCGCGCCACGAGCTCGCCCACGGTGTGGACTCCCTCTCGCTTGAGGCAGTTGTAGGACCGGACGGACAGGTCCAGGTCGTCGATCGGCATGCCGTAGGCGGCGATGTGATCGGCCTCGGCCGGGCTGGGCCCGATCTCGATGCCCTCGGCCTCGTCGTTGAGCTCCCGCGCCAGGCCGAAGAGCTCGACCAGGGTCTTGCCGGCGGACGCCAGGGCGTCACGCGCGGTGATCGAGTTCTTGGTCTCGACGTCGAGGACCAGGCGGTCGAAGTCCGTGCGCTGGTGCACACGGGTGGCCTCGACCTTGTAGGTCACCTTGAGCACGGGCGAGTAGATCGAGTCGACCGGGATACGGCCGATCTCGTGTCCCGCGTCCTTGTTGAGCCCGGCGGGGACGTACCCGCGACCGCGCTCGACGACCAGCTCGATCTCCAGGCGCCCCTTCTCGTTGAGGGTGGCGATGTGCAGGTCCGGGTTGTGCACCTCGACGCCCGCGGGCGGGACGATGTCGCCGGCGGTGACGGCGCCCGGGCCCTGCTTCTTGAGGTACATGGTGACCGGCTCGTCCTCGACGGACGAGACGACGAGGCCCTTGAGGTTCAAGATGATGTCGGTGACATCCTCCTTGACGCCCGGCACGGTGGTGAACTCGTGCAGGACACCCTCGATACGGATGCTGGTCACGGCCGCGCCCGGGATGGACGACAGCAGCGTGCGACGCAGCGAGTTCCCGATGGTGTAGCCGAAACCGGGCTCGAGGGGCTCGAGCACGAACCGCGAGCGGTTCTCGGAGACGACCTCCTCGGTGAGTGTGGGCCGCTGGGAGATGAGCATGTGCTACCTCTTTCGATTCTCGGCGTCCGCTATTTGACGCCGTAGTAACCCACCGTCGCCGGGAGGGCCGCGATGTGCGGCCCTCCCGGCGACGAGGGAGGACGGATCACTTCGAGTAGAGCTCGACGATCAACTGCTCCTGCAGCGGCACGTCGATCTGCGCGCGCTCGGGGAGCTGGTGGACGAGGATGCGGAGCGTCGTGGGGACGACCTGCAGCCACGCCGGGACGGGACGCTCGCCGAGGCTCTCCTGGGCGATCTCGAACCAGTCCATCTTGGTGGACTTGGGACGGACGTCGATGATGTCGTACTGCGAGACCCGGTAGCTCGGGATGGTCACCTTCTGGTCGTTGACCCGGAAGTGGCCGTGGTTCACGAGCTGGCGTGCCTGGCGACGCGTCTGCGCGAGACCCGCGCGGTACACGACGTTGTCCAGACGCGACTCGAGGATCTGGAGGAGGTTCTCACCGGTCTTACCGCCGCGGCGGTTGGCCTCCTCGTAGTAGCGACGGAACTGCTTCTCCATCACGCCGTAGGTGAAGCGGGCCTTCTGCTTCTCCTGCAGCTGCGTGCGGTACTCGGACTCCTTGATCCGCGCGCGGCCGTGGTGGCCGGGCGGGAAGGGCCGACGTTCGAATGCGGTGTCCCCACCGACGAGGTCCACGCCCAGACGGCGGGACTTGCGGGTGACAGGGCCGGTGTAACGTGCCATGGTTCTCTACGTTCCTTCCGGCTCAGACTCGACGCCGCTTGGGCGGACGACAGCCGTTGTGGGGCTGGGGGGTGACATCGGAGATCGTGCCCACCTCGAGGCCTGCGGCCTGGAGTGAACGGATCGCGGTCTCACGACCCGAACCCGGGCCCTTGACAAAGACGTCGACCTTCTTCATGCCGTGCTCCTGCGCCTTGCGGGCCGCGTTCTCGGCGGCGAGCTGAGCGGCGAAGGGCGTCGACTTGCGCGAGCCCTTGAACCCGACGTGGCCCGAGGACGCCCAGGCCAGAACGGCACCGGACGGATCGGTGATCGAGACGATCGTGTTGTTGAACGTGCTCTTGATGTGGGCCTGGCCGTGAGCGACGTTCTTCTTCTCCCTGCGACGGCCCGTCTTCTTGGGGCCCGCAGCGCGTGACTTGGGGGGCATTACTTCTTCTTTCCGGCGACGGTCTTCTTCGGGCCCTTACGGGACCGGGCGTTGGTCTTGGTGCGCTGTCCGCGGACGGGCAGACCCCGGCGGTGGCGGATGCCCTGGTAGCTGCCGATCTCGATCTTCCGGCGGATATCGCCCTGGATCTCACGGCGGAGGTCACCCTCGACCTTGTAGTTGCCTTCGATGTCGTCACGAAGGACGGTCAGCTGCTCGTCGGTGAGATCCTTGGTGCGCAGGTCCGGGCTGATCCCGGTCCGCTCGAGGATCTCGACGGCCCGCGTGCGACCGATGCCGAAAATGTAGGTGAGCGCGATCTCCATACGCTTGTCGCGTGGGAGATCGACGCCGGCAAGACGTGCCATGTGGCGTTTCTCTTTCGTCGTGCGGTAGGTCTGCTCCCCGACCGTCCCCGCTGGCGCATGGTCATCTCACGATGAGCATCCGTCCGGGGCCCTGGCCTCCGCATCCAGGGGTGTGGTACCCGCCTCGCCGACGATGCGGGAAGCGGCTGGTACGGGGAGTTGAGCGATTTACTTGTAGCGGTAGACGATCCGACCGCGGGTGAGGTCGTACGGCGACAGCTCGACGACCACGCGGTCCTCGGGAAGGATGCGGATGTAGTGCTGCCGCATCTTCCCACTGATGTGCGCCAGGACCTTGTGTCCGTTCTCGAGCTCGACGCGGAACATTGCGTTCGGCAACGGCTCGACAACCCGGCCCTCGACCTCGATGGCTCCGTCTTTCTTTGCCATGCTGGTAACGGTCCTCCACGATTCCCCGGATGTCATCTACCGGATTCTGGTGCACTGGTGGGCACACCGACGTATAAGCCTACGTCAGTGCGCGGTGCAGTGCCAATCGGCGGTCATCCGTAGCAGGCGCGTCCCGCCGGGACCCCGTCGAACCGTTCCTGCAGCCAGTTCATCGCCGCCGGCAGCTTCTCCACCGCGCCGAGGAGATGCTCGGGCGCCAGGCCCGGCTCCCAGGTCAGCGGGGTCCCCTCGCGGCAGTAGCGCGCAGCGGTCTCCTCCGCGTCCCAGAAGGGCACCAGCGGGTCGGTCCGGGAATGCCACATGAACACCGGCACGCGGGGGGCGACCGGCGACAGTCGCACGCTGTTCTCGGCGAACGCGCGCATCAGACCCTCCTCGGCGACCAGGTCTCCCCCCTGCAGGACCAGCGGCACGGAGCGGAACGCGCCGAAGAACAGCAGGGAGGCCGTGCACCGCCCCTTCATCTGCTCGAACAGCGCCCAGCCCTCGGGGGTGAGTCTGTCCTCCAGTCGGATGTCCTCCGGGTATTCCCGGGCCATCCCCACGGCGGCGGCGAAGGCCAACCCGAACGCCGGGTGCGGCCCGTTGCCGATCATCCGGGCCATCGTCGTCATGTCCGTCGGGATACCGCCCTGCGCGACGCCCACGAGGTTGACGTCCGGCGCGTAGTCGTGGTGCATGACCGAGACCCAGGCACTGGCGATGCCTCCGCCGGAATACCCCAGCGCGCCGAAGCGGCTGTCCCGGGCGTCGAAGCGGGGGTCGTCGCGCACCGCCCGCATCCCGTCCAGCACGATCCGCGCGGACAGTTGACCACCGGGGTAGGCCACCTTGGGCCCGAGATGGTCGGGAATGATCACCGTCCACCCCTGGTCCAACCGGACGCGGAGGAACGCCATCGCGTTGTCCTGCGCGGTCTCCAGGGTCGGGTTGACCAGGGTCTCCGTGGGGGCGCACCGCTGGCCGAGGGCGTTCAGGTAGTGCTGGTAGCTCAGGACCGGCCCGTTGGGTCGGGCGTGGGGCGGCCGGACCACCGTCGCCGTCGCGAGGATCGGACGATCCCGGGTGTCGGTCGACCGGTACGCGATCTCCGTCACCTCGTACCCGGCGAACGCCGGCATGGTCACGACGCGGGTGTTGATCACCTCACCGAGTGCCGCTCCCGCGAGCACCGCGGGGTCGGCGTGATAGAACGGCGCCGGCTGCGGGTCCTCCATGAGGGATCCCGTTCCGCCCTCCATGACCGACTGGGCCCCCGCCGAGGGGGCTGGTCCCGTGAGCTGGGCCAGGATCACGAGCACCGCGAGGGCGGCCGCGATCGCCGCGCGCGTCGAGGTGGTGGTTCGGCGCACGTGTGGGTGAACGGGCATGCCCTGACCTTTCGGGCCGGTGGTCGACAGTGGGAACACCCTAACCCGGACCCGTCTGCCACCGGCACGGCTCCCCCGGGCGCCGCCCGGTCCGTACGGGACTCAGTCTCGGGGGCGGGGGGTGAGCACCCGTGGGCCGTGGGCGGTGACGGCGACCGTGTGCTCCCAGTGCGACGACGGCGAGCCGTCGACCGTGACGACGGTCCAGTCGTCCGCCAGGGTCCGGGTGTCGGTTTCCCCACCGAGAACCAACATCGGCTCGACGGCCAGGACCGACCCCTCCTGGAGCCTCGGCCCCTTGCCCGGCTTGCCCTCGTTGGCGAGGAAGGGCCACTCGTGCATCTCACGCCCGATCCCGTGCCCACCGAACCCGTCGACGATGCCGAGGGCGACGCCGTGGCGCTGTTCCGCGCGGCGGGTGGCGAGCTCGAGGGCATGGGAGACGTCGGTCAGCCGGTTTCCCGGCGACATCGCCAGGATGCCCTCCTCGAGGACCTCGCGGGTCGCCTGGTTGAGGAGGGCGACATCGGGGTCCAGCTCGCCGACGCCGAAGGTCCAGGCGGAGTCCCCGTGCCACCCGTCGAGGATGGCGCCGCAGTCGACCGAGACCAGGTCACCCTCGCGGAGCACGGTGGCCGATCCCGGGATACCGTGCACGACCACCTCGTTGACCGAGGAACAGATCGAGCCGGGGAAGCCCTCGTACCCCTTGAACGAGGGCACCGCGCCGGCGTCCCGGATCAGTTGGTCGACGAGCTCGTCGAGATCCGCTGTGGTCGCGCCGGGCACCGCGGCGTCGCGGGCGGCCACGAGCGCGCGACCGACGATCCGGCCGGCCGCCTCCATCGCGTCCAGCTCACCGGGGGTACGCGCGGTGACGACGCTGGTGCGCGACCGGCCGAACACGTCGGATCAGCGATCCAGCGCGGCCAGGGCGCGCGCGTTGATCTCGTCCACCTCGCCCACCGCGTCGACGGTGGTGACGTCCGCGCCGTAGTACTCGAGAAGGGGTGCGGTCTCGGAGCGGTACACCGCCATGCGGTTGCGGATCACGTCCTCGGTGTCGTCCTCGCGGCCACGGGCCAGCATCCGCGCGACCACGGTGTCCTCGTCGACCTTGAACTCGATCACGGCGTCGAGCTCCTGACCCGCCGCGGCGAGCATCTCCTTGAGCGCGTCCGCCTGCTCCACGCTGCGGGGGTACCCGTCGAGCAGGAAGCCCTCCGTGGCGTCGGGCTCGGCGATACGGGCCTCGACCATCCGGTTGGTGACGTCCGCGGGAACGAGGTTCCCGGCGTCGATGTAGGACTTGGCCTCCATGCCGAGGTCCGTCCCCTGCGAGATGTTGGCGCGGAAGAGATCACCCGTGGAGATGTGCGGCACGCCGAGCTTCTCGGAGAGCAGGGCCGCCTGGGTTCCCTTGCCGGCACCGGGAGGGCCGAGGAGGACGAGACGCATGGTGAGGACCAGCCTTTCTACAGTGTGATGTGCTCGGGGTCGCGAACGCCTACTTGAGGAAGCCCTCGTAGTTGCGCTGCATGAGCTGCGCCTCGATCTGCTTCACGGTGTCGAGACCCACGGACACCATGATGAGCACAGCGGTGCCACCGAACGGCATGTTCTGCATGTCACCACCCCCACTGCCCATGTCGAGGAAGATGTTGGGCAGCACGGCGATCAACCCGAGATACAGCGATCCGAACAGCAGGATCCGGTTGAGCACGTAGCCGAGGTACTCGGCCGTCGGGCGCCCCGGGCGGATGCCCGGGATGAACCCGCCGTATTTCTTCATGTTCTCGGCCTGCTCCATCGGGTCGAACTGGATGGCCACGTAGAAGTACGCGAAGAAGATGATCAACGCGAAGTACAGCAGGATATAGCCCCAGCTGGACGGGTTCTGCAGGTACTGCATGACGTAGCGCTGCCAGAAGCCGTCCGCCGCCGGCTCGGGACCCTGGATCAACTGGGTGATGAGGATCGGCACGTACATCATCGAGGACGCGAAGATCACCGGGATGACGCCGGCCTGGTTGACCTTGAGCGGCAGGTAGGTGGAGGTGCCCCCGTACTGACGCCGGCCGACCATGCGCTTGGCGTACTGGACCGGGATTCGACGCTGGCCCTGTTCGACGAAGACGACCGCGACCACGATCAGGACCACCGCGAACATGACCGCCGTGAACTTGAGCGTCGAGGAGTTCTGGTAGATGTTGACGCCCTCGGCGGGGATCCTCGAGGCGATGCCGGCGAAGATCAGGAGCGACATGCCGTTGCCGACCCCGCGGTCGGTGATGAGCTCACCGAACCACATGACGAGAGCGGCGCCGGCTGTCATCACGATGACGATGGTGACGAGCGTCAGGATGTCGTTGTCCATGAGGACCGACTCCCCGTTGCCCAGCAGCTGCCCCCGGTCGGCCAGGGCCACGATGCCCGCGGACTGCAGAAGGGCGAGCGCGATGGTGAGATACCGCGTGTACTGCGTCATCTTGGCCTGACCGGACTGCCCCTCCTTCTTGAGCTGCTCGAAGTAGGGGATCACCACGGTGAGCAGCTGCACGATGATGCTCGCCGTGATGTACGGCATGATGCCGATCGCGAACACGGACAGCTGCAGGAGCGCCCCGCCGGAGAACAGGTTGACCAGGGAGTACAACTGCGCGTTGTCTCCGGTCAGGGCGGTGTCGAGCAGGCCCCGGAGCTTGGGGTAGTCGACACCGGGCGACGGGATCTGCGCGCCGATGCGGTAGAGGATGATGATCCCGAGGGTGAAGAGGATCTTCTTCCTCAGGTCCCGGTCCTTGATCGCGGACGCGAGTGCGGAGAGCACATGTCCTCCTGGTCATGGACGGCCCGTGGCCGCCACCTTCGTCGAATGCCGATGCGTCGGGGAGGTCAGACCGGCGGCAGTGAGCCGGGCCCCGAACGCACAACAAGAAAAACTGTATCAAGATGAGTGCAGGGGCCGGATCCGAGACTCTCGGACCCGACCCCTGCACCCGTCAGCCGGTCCCCTCACGGGGACCGTCGGGGACTCAGGCCCCGGCCTCCGACACGCTTCCGCCGGCGGCCTCGATCTTGGACTTCGCCGACGCGGAGACCTTGTCGGCGGCCACGGTCACGGCCACGGAGATGTCCCCGTCGCCCAGGACCTTGACCGGCTGGTTCTTGCGGACGGCGCCTGCGGCGACGAGCTCGGCCACGCCGACCTGCCCACCGGAGGGGAACAACCGCTGGATGTCGGACACGTTGACGACCTGGAAGACGACCTTGTTGCGGTTCTTGAAGCCCTTGAGCTTCGGGAGCCGCATGTGGATCGGCATCTGGCCACCCTCGAACGCCGCGGGGACGTTCTTGCGTGCCTTGGTGCCCTTGGTACCGCGACCGGCGGTCTTGCCGCCCTTACCGCCCTCACCACGACCCACGCGGGTCTTGTCGGTGTGGGCGCCGGGTGCCGGGCGCAGGTGGTGCAACTTGATGGTCATGCTCACTCCGTCTCTTCGACCACGACGAGGTGGTTCACGACGTTGATGAGACCCCGTGTCTGGGCGTTGTCCTCACGGACGACCGTCTTCCGGATGCCCTTGAGTCCCAACGTCCGCAGGGAGTCCTTCTGGTTCTGCTTGGTCCCGACCGTGCCGCGGACCTGGGTGATCTTGAGGTTGGCCATGATCTACGCCCCCTGTCCGGCACGTGCGCGGAGCATGCCCGCGGGAGCGACGTCCTCGATGGGCAGGCCGCGGCGGGCCGCGACCTCCTCGGGACGATGCAGACCCTTGAGCGCTGCCACCGTCGCGTGAACGACGTTGATGGCGTTGTCCGACCCCAGCGACTTGCACAGGATGTCGTGCACGCCGGCGCACTCGAGGACGGCGCGCGCGGCGCCGCCGGCGATCACACCGGTACCCGGAGAGGCCGGGCGGAGCATGACGACGCCCGCAGCGGCCTCACCCTGGATCGGGTGCGGGATGGTGGAGCCGATGAGCGGGACGCGGAAGAAGTTCTTCCGTGCCTCCTCCGACCCCTTCTGGATCGCCGCCGGCACCTCCTTGGCCTTGCCGTACCCGACGCCGACCATGCCGTTGCCGTCGCCCAGGATCACGAGGGCGGTGAAGCTGAACCGCCGACCGCCCTTGACGACCTTGGACACGCGGTTGATGGTCACGACGCGCTCGATGAACTGTGACTTCTCGTCGTCGCGGCCCCCGCGACGATCGTTTCCGCCACGGCCGCGGCCCCCGCCGCCGCTGCGGCCGGCCTGGGCGTTGTCGTTGGTGGTGGTGGTCTTGTTGTCCGCGGCGGGCCCGGTGCCGCCGTCACGACGCTGACGTCCCGGCATCAGACGGTCCTTCCGTTAAAGGTCAGTGCAGTGGTGTTGGTCATCAGAACTCCAGCCCACCCTCGCGGGCGGCGTCGGCCAACGACGCGATCCGGCCGTGGTACTTGTTGCCACCACGGTCGAACACGACGGCGTCGATGCCGGCTGCCTTGGCGCGCTCGGCCAGGAGCTGGCCGACCTTGGCGCTGCGGTCCTTCTTGTCGCCCTCGAGAGTGCGCACCTCGGCCTCGATCGTCGACGCCGCGGCCAGCGTGTGGCCGGCCTGGTCGTCGATGATCTGGGCGTGGATGTGACGCGAGGACCGGTTGACGACCAGCCGCGGACGCTGGGGGGTGCCGGCGACCTTCTTGCGGAGGCGGTAGTGGCGCCGGGCGCGGCTGACTCGACGCGCCGTCGAGACATCGGTACCCAGCGGGGAACGCTTCTGTGTGCTGCTCATGGTCACTTACCCGTCTTTCCGACCTTGCGACGGACCTGCTCGCCCTCGTAACGGATGCCCTTGCCCTTGTACGGGTCGTGCTTCCGCAGACGCTTGATGTTGGCGGCGATCTGGCCCACCTGCTGCTTGTCGATCCCGGAGATCGAGAACTTCGTGGCCCCCTCGACGGCGAAGGTGATGCCGTCGGGTGCCGCGATCGGCACGGGGTGCGAGTAGCCGAGGGCGAACTCGAGGTCCTGGCCCTTGGCCACGACGCGGTAGCCCACGCCGAAGATCTCCATCTTCTGCACGTACCCCTCGGTGACTCCCACGACCATGTTGTTGACCAGGGAACGGGAGAGACCGTGCAGGGAGCGGTTGTCGCGGTGGTCGTCGGGACGGTTCACCGTGAGGGTGCCCTCCTCGACCGTCACCGTGATCGGTGCGGGCAGGTCCTGGGTGAGCTCACCCTTGGGACCCTTGACGGTGATCGTCTGGCCGTCGACCTTGATGTCGACTCCGGACGGAACGGTGATCGGAGCCTTGCCGATACGTGACATATCTCGCCCCTTACCAGACGTAGGCGAGGACTTCCCCGCCCACCTTCTTGTTGTTCGCCTGACGGTCCGTGAGCAGACCCTGGGAGGTCGAGATGATCGCGATACCGAGGCCGCCGAGGACCTTGGGCAGGCCGGTGGACTTGGCGTACACGCGGAGACCCGGCTTGGAGACTCGCTTGATGCCCTGGAGGCTGCGCTGGCGCGACGGGCCGTACTTGAGGTCGATGGTGAGCTTCTTGCCCACCTCGGCGTCCTCGACGGTGTAGTCGCTGATGTAACCCTCTTGCTTGAGGATCGCCGCGATGTTGCCCTTGAGCTTGGAATGCGGCATGGAGACGGTGTCGTGGAACGCCGAGTTGGCGTTACGCACACGCGTCAGCATGTCCGCGATGGGGTCGGTCATCGACATGGAGTTACCATGTTCCTTTCTCGTCACGGTTCCCATGCAGCACGGTCCGCGCCGACCTGTGGGCCGGCCCCGTCCGTCGTGGGCCTATCACGAAGAGTTCGAATGTTCGGTTGTGTGGGTGCCGCCGATCGTCGCCGATCTGGAGCGGAACCCGCCGTGCGTGACGCTCTTCTCGTCATTCACGACCCGACGGCTGGGCCGTCTGCCCGCCGCCGGGGACCCGCTGGATGCGGTGCCCCGACGCGGACGGCCGGTCCGGCCCGAGGAGGGGGTCAGTCCTCCTTGAAGGGGAAGCCGAGGTGCTTGAGCAGCGCCCGACCTTCTTCGTCGTTCGTCGCGGTGGTGACCACCGTGATGTCCATGCCCCGGGGGCGGTCGACCTTGTCCACGTCGATCTCGTAGAACATGGTCTGCTCGTTGAGGCCGAAGGTGTAGTTCCCGTGACCGTCGAACTGCTTGCCCGACAGGCCGCGGAAGTCGCGGATACGCGGGAGGGCGATCGTCGTCAGGCGATCGAGGAACTCCCACATGCGGTCACCGCGGAGCGTCACACGGGCGCCGATGGGCATGCCCTCGCGGAGCTTGAACTGCGCGATGGACTTGCGGGCCCGACGGACCTGCGGCTTCTGGCCGGTGATGAGCGTGAGGTCGTTGATGGCGCCGTTGATCAGCTTGGCGTCACGGGCGGCGTCGCCGACGCCCATGTTGACGACGACCTTGACGACGCCGGGGATCTGCATGACGTTCGCGTACTCGAACGTCTCGTTCAGCGCCGGCCTGATCTCGGAGCTGTACCGGGCCTTGAGGCGCGGGGTGTACGCGGTGGGAAGTGCGGTGTCGGTCATGGTCACAGGTCCTTCCCGGTCTTGCGCGAGACCCGGACGCGCTTACCGTTCTCGTCGGTGCGGATTCCGACGCGCGACGGGGTGCCGTCGGCGTCCACGACCATCACGTTGGACACGTGGATCGGGGCCTCCTGCGTGACGATGCCACCGGAGGAGGCACCACGCTCGGCAGCCGAGTTGGCGGTGTGCTTCTTGATGCGGTTCACGCCCTCGACGAGAACCTTCTCCTGCGCCGGGTAGGCCTGGATGACCTTGCCCTTGGCGCCCTTGTCCTTGCCGGCGATGACGAGCACCGTGTCGCCCTTGTGGACCTTCATGTCAGAGCACCTCCGGAGCCAGCGAGACGATGCGCATGAACTTCTTGTCGCGCAGTTCACGACCGACGGGCCCGAAGATGCGGG
This sequence comes from Dietzia sp. DQ11-38-2, assembly GCF_014145055.1. Lineage (NCBI taxonomy): Bacteria > Bacillati > Actinomycetota > Actinomycetes > Mycobacteriales > Dietziaceae > Dietzia > Dietzia sp. DQ11-38-2. The sequence continues at coordinate 1,730 of NZ_JAALDW010000095.1, read as the reverse complement.
TCCCGCGCGGGTCGTTGTCGTTCTTGATGATGACGGCGGCGTTCTCGTCGAACTTGATGTACGACCCGTCCGGGCGACGGCGCTCCTTGGCGGTGCGCACGATGACGGCCTTGACGACCTCACCCTTCTTGACGTTGCCACCGGGGATGGCGTCCTTGACGGTGGCGACGATGATGTCGCCCACGCCGGCATAGCGACGCTTGGATCCACCGAGAACGCGGATGCAGAGAATCTCCTTGGCACCCGTGTTGTCGGCGATCTTGAGTCGCGACTCCTGCTGGATCATGGTTCTCCTGACCAGGCTTGTTCAGATGTGTGCCGGATTCCGACCCGACACACGCGGTCATGTCGCCCCGGCCGGATCTCTCGACTCGGCCACCACGGGCAACTGTTCCAGTGTAGGGCTCCCGGTGGCCGGGCCCCAAATCGGCGTCAGCCGCCGAGGGAGCCGGCCGATCCGGTCGACCCCAGCGACCCCGCCGAGCCGGCGGAACCGGGATCCACTCCCCCGGACGCCGGCCGGGCGCTCGGGACCGCCGGCGCCAGACCCGACAGGATGTGATCCATCCCCGGCAGCATCTGGGTCACGAAGACGGGCCAGTTGTGGATGCCGGTCGGCATGTAGTTCATCCGCAGATCGACCCCCGGGACCCCCGCGAGTTCGGACTCGAGCCGCCTGGTGCTCTCGTAGGAGCCCTTCTCCAGGATGTGCCCGTCCACCAGGATCATCTCGTTGCTGCCGAAATGACCCAGCTCGGCCGAGCCCACCCGACCCGTGGCGGCACTGAGGTACACGGTCTTGCCGGCGAGGCCGGACGGGTCGGACACCGTGTCGTGGTCCCGCCACGCCTGGGAGCCCCGCGGGCCCCACATGTTGGTGACGTCGCCGTTCCGCGCGGCCACGGTCAACCGTGCGTACTGGTACCCGAGTTCGTCGGTCGTGGAATAGGCCCCGCTGACCCCGGCGACGGCGTCGAACATGCCGGGGTTCGTGTTGGCCAGATGGACGGCGGCGGACGCGCCCATCGACAACCCCATCACGCCCCAGCTGCCGTTGTGCGCGAGAGGCGCGGCCGCGCCGGGCAGACCGGCCTCCAGCAACGGGGGCAACTCGTCGATCAGGAAGGTCTCCCACATGTTCGGCCCCAGGACCGGGTCGTCGGACTGCCAGTCCGACCACATGGAGGCCGGAGCGCCCGTCGGCGCGATCACGTTGACCGCGCGGTCGCGCAGGGCCGGGTCGCCCCAGCCCATGCCGGTGCTCCACCCCGACGGGGATTCGCTTCCCACGCCGTCGAGGAAATACACGTTCGGCGCGTCCACGCCGTCCGGCGCCCGGTACACCTCGACCCGGACGGTCCGCTGCATCGATGCCGATGTGACGGTCCAGACCTCCGCCCGGCGGTCGACGGGGTTCAGCGACCCCGGGAACAGCGGGGCGATGTCGCGCACCGTCGTCTGCGTGATCGAACCGTCGCGCGTGGAGACGGGCCCCGAGGGCGATTGGGAGCTGCCCGGGCGGGGGAAGTCACCGGACCCGGCCGCGGCGACCGAACCGAGCACGGACGTCAGCGGGATGGGGGCGCCCAACTGCGTGAGGGCGGCGACGCTCAGTGACGGGACCCCGAGCAGGCTGCCCGGTGCGACGCTCGGCACCAGGGATCCGGGATCGAGGCTCTGCGCCCCCGCCGTCCCCGCACCCGCGCCGGCCCCGATCAGCAGTGCCGACA
>NZ_JAALDW010000094.1:2580-8632 GCF_014145055.1 Dietzia sp. DQ11-38-2 | reverse complement strand
CGACATGGGGCTCGGCAAGACGGTCCAGGCGCTCGCGCTGATCGCTCACGCGCACGAGGCTCATGAGGACCGCCCCGCCTCCGGCGCCGGGACGGTCGCCGAGGCGGTCTCCGACTCCCCGGGGCCGTTCCTCGTGGTGGCGCCCTCGTCCGTGGTGCCCAACTGGGAGGCCGAGGCCCGCAGGTTCGTGCCCTCACTGCGCGTGGCCCGCCGCTCCGCCACCGAGACCACGTCGCCCACCACCGTGGCCGAGGACGCGTCCGCGCATGACCTCGTCGTGACCTCCGCGACGGTGCTGCGGCTCAATGCCGAGGCCTACGCGGGGATCGGGTGGGCCGGAGTGATCCTGGACGAGGCCCAGCAGGCCAAGAACCCCTCGTCCAAGCTGTTCGCCGCGCTCGCGGTGTTGCGCGCGGACTTCCTGCTCGCCGTCACCGGCACCCCCATGGAGAACAACCTCACCGAGCTGTGGGCGATCGCGGCCCTGTCCTGCCGCGGAGTCCTGCCCGACGCCGCGGATTTCCGCGCGCTGTTCAGGACCCCCATCGAGAAGGACGGGGACGCGGAGGCACTGCGTCGCCTGCGCCGCCGACTCCGGCCGTTCCTCCTGCGGCGCCGCAAGGAGCTGGTGGCCGGAGAGTTGCCACCCCGGACCGACGCGGTGCTGGAGGTCGAGCTCACGGTTGCGCACCGGAGGGTCTACGAACGCGAACTCGCCCGGCAGCGGGCCTCGCTGCTGGCGCTGCTCGACGATTTCGACTCCAACCGCATCAGCATCCTCGCCGGGCTGACCGTCCTGCGACGGCTGTGCCTGGACCCCTCGCTGGTGGACCCGGGACACTCCTCCATCCCTTCCGCCAAGACCGACGAGCTGGTCGCCTCGCTGCGTGAAGTCGTGGCCGAGGGGCACCGGGCGCTGGTGTTCAGCCAGTTCACCAGCTACCTCGACACAGTGGTCGACAGACTGCACGCCGAAGGGATCACCGTCGCTCACCTCGACGGCAGCACCACCGACCGGGCCGGTGCCGTCGGCGAGTTCACCGAGGGCGGCGCGCAGGTGTTCTGCCTGAGCCTCAAGGCCGGGGGAGTGGGACTGAACCTCGTGGGCGCCGACTACGTCTTCCTGCTGGACCCCTGGTGGAATCCGGCCACCGAGGCGCAGGCCGTGGACCGGGCGCACCGCATCGGTCAGACCCGGCCCGTGCTGGTGTACCGGATGGTCGCCCGCGACACCATCGAGGAACGGGTCATCGAGCTCCAGCGCCGAAAGGCCGAGCTCTTCGCCTCCGTGCTGGACAGCGGGGAGCACTTCTCCGCCGCGCTCACCGCCGAGGACCTGCGGGGGTTGATCGAGTAGGGGTCACCGCACCGCCGGCATCGCCAACCCCGCGGCCACCGCGGCCCCGAACAGCGCGGTGTCCCGCGAGGGGGAGAAGACGACCCGCGGCGCCGGAATCGTGTGCGGCAGCGTGTGCAGCTGCTCGGCGACCGGCCCGTGCAGAGCCTCGCCCAGGCCCACAACGATCCCGCCGGTGAGCAGGACCGTGCGGGGCCGGAACAGCTGGACGGCGTCGACGACGAAGGATCCCACTCGATGGGCGTAGATCTCGGCGGCGCCGTCGCCGTGTTCCCGCTCGAGGTCGTAGAGTCCGTGCCCGCCCAGGCCCCACCACGCCTCGGTGGTGCCGCCGTCCACGACCAGGCGCCAGTGACCGAGGTCCCACCCGGTGTGGCCGCACGGATGGATGAGCGCACCGTGGCGGTTGAGCGCGCCGAAGGACAGGGTGGTCCCCAGCGAGATGGCGATGCCACCGAACTCGACGTCGGGCAGTTGCGTCAGGGCCAGGGCATGGGCATCGCCGTGGCCGATCACGGACACCGGGGCGTCCAGGAGGTCGACCAACTGGGAGCGCATCGGTCCCTCAGCCCAGGCGGCGGCCCGGGAGGCCTCGATGACCCCGCGGTCGGCGTCGACGTGTCCGCTCACCGAGACGCCGACGCCGCTGGGGGAGGGATCGACGGCGCGGATGACGCCGGCCAGGTCCTCTGCGGTGGCCACCTCGGCCCCGTGCACCCCGACCACACGGCCGTCGATGACGGCACCGATGCGCGTCCCGCTGCCGCCGATGTCGACGACCACGCCGTTCCTCATCAGATCGCCTCCTGTTCCACTCCGACCATTGTCACCAATAGTTCGTAGCGGGCGGGCGAATGGGTGTGGTGGGGACTAACCCGTGTCAATGTTGCGGATCGGGTCGCTCGCCTGGCCCACGGTGCTGCAGTACAGCTTGGCGGACTCCTGGTTCAGCGTCACCTCCATGCCGGCGGGATCAGACTGTCCTTTCTCGTCGAGGAAGGTGGTGATCACCTCGCGCTGGTCCTCGGGCGGCATCTCCATGTAATCGGCGCAGGTGGTGTCACCGCCCTGGTTGGGGTCCAGTGCGGCGCAGCCGGAGACGAGGGCCAGGGACAGCGCGGCGGCGGTCGCGGTGGCGGTCAGTATCGCGGGGCGGTGGCGGGTGGGCATGGCGGACCTCCGGAGCGTGACGACGACGATGAGGTGAGCGGATGATGAGGTGAGCGTAGGCCCGCAGGGTGACGGACGTCACCGTTCGGCCGGGATTCGGATGGGCCCTTCCCGAGTTCTAGTAGATATGACAACATCTTTTGAGGCTCAGGCCTCCCTACAGCTGGACTCCGCTGCTCAGGACCTGCTCTTCCGCCAGGCCCGTTCCGCTAACGCGTTCACCGACGAGCCCGTGACCGACGAGCAACTCCGCGCGATCTACGACCTGGTCAAGTGGGCGCCGACGTCGATGAACAACCAGCCGCTGAGGATCGTCGTGCTGCGCTCCGAGGAGGCCAAGGCCCGCCTGCTCCCGCACCTCGCCGAGGGGAACCGGGCAAAGACCGCCTCCGCCCCCGCCGTCGCGCTACTCGCCGCTGACGTGGACTTCCACGACGAGTTGCCCCGGCTCTTCCCCCACTTCCCCGGGGCCCGTGACCTGTTCTCCGACGAGGCCGCGCGGGCCGGCGCGGCCGAGCTCAACGCGAGCCTGCAGGTGGGGTACACCATCCTGGGCATCCGCGCTGCGGGTCTCGCCGCCGGGCCGATGACCGGGTTCGACGCCCCGGCGATCGCCCGGGAGTTCTTCCCCGACGGCCGCCATCGTGTCCTGGTGGCCATCAACATCGGCACACCGGCCGAGAACGCCTGGTTCGACCGACTGCCCCGGCTCGACTACGACGAGGTCGTCACCACCCTTTGAGGGGGATCGTCAGAGGCTTCCCACCAGGCGGAGCGCGAACTGGTCGCCATGGCCCAGCGCGGGCGAAGGCTGCGGTGGTGTCGGTATTCGTCCCCGATCTCTTAACTTGAGCGGAATAGACTCAAGGCTCGCGAGGTTCTACGTACTGTCCGGTCCTGCTGTGGGCCGGTATTGATCCGAGTACGCTCAAGAACACGTCGAAGAAAGGACCGGTCGATGAGCCAGTTCAACCCCACGACCAAGACCCAGGCGGCTCTGTCGGCCGCCGTCCAATCCGCCTCGGCGGCAGGGAACCCGGATGTCCGTCCGGGACACCTCCTCGTGGCACTGCTCGAGCAGCAGGACGGGATCGCCACGCCCCTGCTGCAGGCCTGTGGCGTGGACCCGAAGCTGGCTCTGAGCCAGGCCAAGGCCCTCACCGCGAGTTACCCCAGCGCGTCCGGTTCGGGGCTGGCCGCCCCCAACTTCAACCGCGACGCCCTCGCCGTCATCAGTTTCTCCCAGACCCTCGCCACCGAGATGGGCGACGACTACGTCTCGACCGAGCACGTCCTGGTCGGCATCGCGGCGGGCCACACCGGCGGTGACGCGGCCAAGCTCCTCAACGAGCTCGGCGCCACCGAGGACGCGCTGAAGAAGGCATTCGCCGCGGTGCGTGGCAACACCCGTGTGACCACCGAGAACCCCGAGGACCAGTACCAGGCGCTGGAGAAGTACTCCACGGATCTCACGGCCCGGGCACGGGACGGCAAGATCGACCCGGTCATCGGACGCGACTCGGAGATCCGGCGCGTGGTCCAGGTCCTGAGCCGCCGCACCAAGAACAACCCGGTTCTCATCGGCGAGCCCGGCGTGGGCAAGACCGCCATCGTCGAGGGCCTGGCCCGGCGGATCGTCGACGGCGACGTGCCCGAGTCGCTCAGGGGCAAGACCCTGCTCTCGCTGGACCTGGGCTCGATGGTCGCGGGTGCCAAGTACCGCGGCGAGTTCGAGGAGCGGCTCAAGGCCGTGCTCGACGAGATCACCGCCTCCGAGGGCCAGATCATCACCTTCATCGACGAGATCCACACCATCGTCGGCGCGGGCGCGTCAGGTGAGGGGTCGATGGACGCCGGCAACATGATCAAGCCGATGCTCGCCCGCGGCGAGCTCCGGCTGGTCGGTGCCACCACTCTCGACGAGTACCGCAAGTACATCGAGAAGGACGCCGCCCTGGAGCGTCGCTTCCAGCAGGTCTACGTGGGGGAGCCGAGTGTCGAGGACACCGTCGGCATCCTGCGCGGGCTCAAGGAGCGCTACGAGGTGCACCACGGCGTGCGCATCACCGACTCCGCGCTGGTCTCCGCGGCCACGCTCTCGGACCGCTACATCACCCAGAGGTTCCTCCCGGACAAGGCGATCGACCTGGTCGACGAGGCCGCGAGTCGGCTCAAGATGGAGATCGACTCCCGACCGGAGGAGATCGACGCCGCCGAGCGGATCGTGCGTCGGCTCGAGATCGAGGAGGTGGCGCTGCAGAAGGAGACCGATGCCGCGTCCAAGGACCGTCTGGTCGCCCTCCAGTCCGAACTCGCCGATTCCAAGGAGAAGCTCGCCGAACTGACCGCCCGCTGGCAGAACGAGAAGACCGCCATCCAGGGCGTGCAGAAGGTCAAGGAGGAGCTCGACGCCCTGCGCACGGAGTCGGAGAAGGCCGAGCGCGACGGCGACTACGCGCGCGTCGCCGAGATCCGTTACGGCCGGCTTCCCGAGCTGGAGAAGCAACTCGCCGAGGCGGAGGAGAGCGAGGCCGCCTCGAACGCCATGCTCAAGGAGGAGGTCGGGCCCGAGGACGTGGCCGAGGTGGTCTCCGCCTGGACCGGCATCCCCGTGGGCAAGATGCTCCAGGGTGAGACCGAGAAGCTCCTGCGCATGGAGGACGAGATCGCGCGCCGGGTCGTCGGCCAGGGCGACGCGGTCCGGGCCGTGTCCGATGCCGTTCGCCGGGCTCGCGCCGGGGTCGCCGACCCCAACCGGCCCACCGGGTCGTTCCTCTTCCTCGGCCCCACGGGCGTGGGTAAGACGGAGCTGGCCAAGGCGCTCGCGGAGTTCTTGTTCGACGACGAGCGGGCCATGGTCCGGATCGACATGAGCGAGTACTCCGAGAAGCACAGCGTCTCGCGTCTGGTGGGTGCCCCTCCGGGGTACGTCGGCTACGAGGCGGGTGGGCAGCTCACCGAGGCGGTGCGCCGGCGTCCGTACACGATCGTGCTGCTCGACGAGGTCGAGAAGGCGCACCCGGACGTGTTCGACATCCTCCTGCAGGTGCTCGACGACGGTCGTCTCACCGACGGCCAGGGCCGGACCGTGGACTTCCGCAACACCATCCTCGTGCTCACGTCGAACCTGGGCGCGGGTGGCTCGCGCGAGCAGATGATGGACGCGGTCAAACGCGCGTTCAAGCCGGAGTTCATCAACCGGTTGGACGACGTCGTGGTCTTCGACGCGCTCAGCGAGGAGCAACTCGAGTCGATCGTCGACATCCAGATCGACGAACTCGCGCGGCGCCTCAAGGGACGTCGACTGACCCTCGAGGTCGACGACGCGGCCAAGGGCTGGCTGGCCCGGCGGGGCTACGATCCCGCCTACGGCGCCCGCCCGCTGCGCCGGCTGGTGCAGCAGTCGATCGGCGACAAGCTCGCCCGGGCGCTGCTCGCCGGCGACATCCGCGACGGCGACACCGTGCGGGTCTCCCTCGCCGAGGACGGGGAGTCGCTCACGCTGAGCTGATGATGTCCGGATAG
>NZ_JAALDW010000094.1:0-2559 GCF_014145055.1 Dietzia sp. DQ11-38-2 | reverse complement strand
CCCGGCCACCTTTCGAGGTGGCCGGGCCCGTGGTGTGGATCCACAATCACTGAGCCGTTCGACCACCACGAGGTAGCAGTCGGGCCCGTTCAATTTTCCCGTGGTGGCTCTGGGCTCGCTGCATCAGCGCTCCGGCACGACTCCGGTGCGATGTCAGCTGAGCCCTTCGCGCGGGCAACCCACTGGTCCCCCGAAGAGTGTTCTACGCGATGGTGAGGACCACGAGGAGCATCGCCGGAATGACGATCCAGCCGAGGTCCATCGGCATTCCGAAGACGTCGATCGTAGGGAGAAGGCTCCTCATTGCCTCACTCATCGCCACGTCGGGAGGTACGCAATTCTGTCCGGGGCCCGCTTGATCGCAACCGATCACCGTGATCCCTAGCCTTTCATGATTGGAGGTGGTCGTGTCAGCCGGTCAGCGCGTGACGCGAGCGTCGCCCCAGGCTGCATTGGCGTTGTTGCCGTTTGCTGCGGTCTTTGTCACCTCGAGTTTCAGGCGGAGGCCACCGGAAACGTTGATGTTGATGTCCTGAGCTTGTCCGAGCCTCATCGCCCACGATCCACGTTGCTGGTCGTCGACGAATACTCTGAACTGATATCTCGCATCGGGGTGAGAAGTATCAGAAAGGCCGATAGTAGCTCGGAAATTGCTCCAGTCCTTGCCCAGGTCGTACTGATAGTTTGTCGACGTAGTCATGAATTGGCTGGTGTACACCGACTGGGCATATGTCCTGCCGTTGATGTTGACTGACCCTTTGGTGGGTTCTGCTCCGCCTCGAACTGTCTGCATAGCGCGCAGATAGGTAGTCTGCGTCCCGGGAATCGGGGGATTCCCCGGTCCCTGGTTCTGGGATCCGCTCACGGTGTTGCCGAGTGAGTCGCTGTTGATGCCGCCCGTCTCGTTCAGCTGAGAAGACGCTGCTGCAGCGGCTGCGATGACGACGGCTGCGGCCGCCGCACCTGCTTGAATCTCCTCGATGCTCGGGAGGGGCGGCAGCGGCGGAAGTTGTGCCGACGATGTTCCGGGCGCAATTCCGACGATGGTCGCGGATGCGGCGATGACCGCGATGAATTTCGTAAAGGATGAGGAAGGTCGCATGCCTGTAGTGTTGTACACCGTCCAGGCGCCCACAATAAACTCTGGCGATCTTCATCCGAACATACGACACGTCGCACATTTCGAGCAATTGCAGGATTAGAAGGACGGAATCGCCCCGGAACCGTTCTCGCCCTTCGATCGAGATATCAATGGCCCCCCTGTGGAGTTGGCCAGTCGTCGTCGAGTAAGAGTCTTTGCTCGGCTCGCGGGCCTGTCCTGCCAGTCAAATCCACTAATTCGGGTCAGAACTACCCTCCTACGCAGCGCAAACGATTAGGCGTTGGAGACGACGCGGCGAGTCGGTGGGCCATCAGGCCGTTGGGAGCTCCATGCGTAGCTTCCGGTCCTGCCGCGACGCGCCCGGTGTGAGGGATCAGCCCCCGAGGAGGGGATCCGCCCCGGTGTCGACGCGTCTACCATGGAACCGTGACCAGAGCCACCGCACCCGCATCCGACACCCAGGTCAGTCCCCTCCTCGTCACGGCGCGCGAGTTGATCAGCGACGTGGCGAGCCTTCCCACCCCTGTGATCCTCGACGTGCGCTGGCGGCTCGGCGATGCCCGCGGCCGGGAGCACTACTACTCCGGCCACATCCCCGGCGCGCAGTACGTCGATCTACCCACCGAGCTCGCGGGCCAGCGCAACGTCCGCGAGGGCCGCCACCCGCTGCCCTCGCCCGATGATCTCGAGGACGCCCTGCGTCGTGCCGGGGTGGACAACGACAGCCGCGTGGTGATCTACGACGACTCCGGTAACACCTCCGCGGCGCGCGCCTGGTGGCTGATGCGCTGGGCCGGCAAGGAGGACGTCTACCTCCTCGACGGCGGTCTCAAGGCGTGGATCGCCGAGGGCGAGGACCTGGCGGTGGGGCCGGGCAACCCGGTCGAGCGCGGCGACTTCACCTTCAGGCTCGATCACATGCGCACGGCCGACATCGACGAGACGGAGGCCAGCCCCGAGGAGGGCGTCCTGATCGATGTCCGCGCTGCCGAGCGCTATGCCGGCCACACCGAGCCGATGGATTCGCGGGCCGGCCACATCCCGGGCGCCGTCAATCTGCCCACGTCGTCGTTCCTCGACGAGAGCGGGCGGTTCCTTCCCGCCGAGCGCATCCGTCAGATGTTCGCCGACGTGGGGGTGACCAGCGGAAAGAACACCGTGGTCTACTGCGGTTCCGGCATCCACGCCTGCCATGCGCTCGCGGCGATGGAGGTGGCCGGGATCGAGGCGGGGAGGCTGTTCCCGGGGTCGTGGTCGCAGTGGTCGGCGGATCGTCGGCGGCCGATCGCCCTGGGGGAGGACCCCCGCTAGCCCGCGCCCGCGCCGGCTCCCGGGGGCATCCAGGTCACGCAGCGCCGCGGTGCCTGGCGGGTAACCCCACCAGCGCTGACTACCCTCTGTGGACATGGTCGTGTTCTGGTTCCTCCTGGCCCTCGTGCTGCTCGCCGCGGCGCTCC
>NZ_JAALDW010000093.1:0-9839 GCF_014145055.1 Dietzia sp. DQ11-38-2 | reverse complement strand
GGCATCGGCCGGGACCGGATGGTCGCCGGTCACCGGAACATCCCCTCGACGGGGATGAGCGGGCGTTGGTCGAGCGCCGCCCGCTCGGCCGCGCGGACGGCCTCGGCCCGGTTGGCGCCGAGCGGCATGTGCTGGATCTTGTCGTGCAGGGTGATGATCGCGTGCAGGAGCATCTCGGGCCGTGGGGGGCACCCGGGGAGGTAGATGTCCACGGGGACGACGTGGTCGACGCCCTGGACTATCGCGTAGTTGTTGAACATCCCACCCGAGGACGCGCACACACCCATCGCCAGCACCCACTTGGGCTCGGCCATCTGGTCGTACACCTGGCGCAGGACCGGGGCCATCTTCTGGCTGACGCGGCCGGCGACGATCATCAGGTCCGCCTGGCGGGGGGAGGCGCGGAACACCTCGGTCCCGAACCGGGCCAGGTCGTAGCGGCCTCCGCTGGTGGCCATCATCTCGATGGCGCAGCAGGCCAGTCCGAAGGTGGCGGGCCAGAGCGACCCCTTGCGCATGTATCCGGCGAGTTGCTCGACCGTGGTCAGCAGGAACCCGCTCGGCAGCTTCTCTTCCAGTCCCATGATGTCTCCTCCCCCGGCCCCGGTCAGTCCCAGCTCAGCCCGCCGCGACGCCACTCGTAGGCGTAGGCGACGGAGACGTTGACGACGAACAGGGCCATCGCGGCCAGTCCGAACAGCCCGAGGGTGTCGAAGTGCACGGCCCACGGATAGAGGAAGAGGATCTCGATGCCGAAGATGATGAACAGCATCGCCGTGAGGTAGTACTTCACCGGGAACCGGCCGCCCCCGACCGGCTGCGGGGTGGGTTGGATGCCGCACTCGTAGGCCTCGACCTTGGACCTGTTGAACCGGCTCGGCCCGGCCAGTGAGGACGTCAGCGAGGAGAAGACGGCAAAGGCGACGGCGACGGCGCCGAGGACCAGGATGGGTACGTATTCGTTCATCGCGTCACTCCTCGCGCGTTCCTCGAGAAGCCACCTGTGGGTTCACTTCTCCTGCAACCGCATGGGATCGCCGGCGACCGGCTGTGGTGGGGTCACGGCCCGCCGTCTCCCTGTCGGATTGGGTGTCCCCGACCCCGACTGTGACTCTACTCACATTGCTTTGACGCGTGTCTGGGGTTTCGGCAGACCGGTTCCAGGTGTGCGACGGCCGCCGGTGGTGGCGGGAGCTCAGGTCGGCGCGAGGAGCGAGGTGACCGCATCTCGCAGACGGAACGGGTCGATCGGGTGAGGGACCGACGCGTCGGCCCGGGACCAGTCCGCGAGCCAGCGGTCGTCCGCACGGCCGATCAGGACGAGGATCGGTGGGACGTGGTCGAGTTCGTCCCGCAGTTGCTTGGCCAGTCCGAGCCCGCCGGTGGGGGCGGTCTCGCCGTCGAGGATCACCAGGTCGATGCCGCCCGCGTCCATGGTGTCGACGACGACCGCCGCCGTGGCCACCTCGAGGTAGTCGAGCCGAGGGAGGTCGGGGTGTGGGCGGGTGCCGAGTGCGGTCATGACGCGGTCGCGGGTGCCGGCGTCGTGACTGTAGACGAGCACGCGAAGGGCGATGTCCGGAGCGGTGATCTCGGTCACGTCCGCGATGCTACCGAGGGGGATCCGTGGCGGTGCGGGGTTGGCGGGGGCCGGATGATCCCGTGGCCGTGTCACAATCCGATACATGGATCCCGGCGACCCGCGAGGTGCTGCGATCGACGCGCTCGTCGAACGTGAGCCGGTTCTCCTCACGCAGGTCCTCGCCACCATTCGTGGCACGTATCCCACCTACGAGTCCGTATCAGACGAGGTCATCTCGTCGTCGTTCCACCAGAACATCGAAATGTGCATCCGCGCAGTGGTGGACGGGCCCACACCGCAGGGTCACAAACTGCGCGCCTACGCGCAGATCGCGAGGAAGCGCTTCGAGCAGGGTGTCCCGGTCGAGGACCTCATCCGTTCGTACAAGCACAGCATAGGACTCATCGCGGACGCGCTGACCGAGCTGTTCGACGCGCACGGCGTGTCCCCGTTCGAGAGTCTTCACGCCTACCGGCAGATCTGGATGGTCAGCGACGTGTACTCGGCCGTCCTCGTGGAGGTCTATCGACAGCATCAACTGCAGCTCGACACCCGGAACCATGCGATCAAGAATGACTTCATCGACCGGCTGCGCTCCGGAGATTTCGACGACGGAATCCTTGCCACCGCACAGACTCGCTTCGCCTTGCGCACAGACCTGGACTACCGCGGCTTTGTCGCCGCGATGGTGGGTCACTCCGGGCACGACATCTATTCGCTTCTCGCGATGCTGGAGCCCCAGATCTTCGGCCATCGGGGGGTGTGTGCGATTCGAGGCGATGTGATCGTGGGTATCTGCAGGGAGGTGTTCGACACCGGCGACGGCGTGTCCGTGTCCTACGGTCGGCCCCGTCCCCTGTCCGGCATAGCGGAGTCCCTCGAGGTTGCTCGGCGGGTGGCCAGCACCTCGACCGCGCTGAGCGCGGGGAATCACCACCTCGAGGAGGTCGGCTGGCGGGTAGCTGTCGACCCGGAGTCGCCCGTCGTCGATCTCTTCGACGCGAGATTTCGGCAACCCCTCGACTCGGCCAAGGTCGATGCCGCCTCCACCCTGTGCAGCGTCGAAGAGTATCTCCGGCAGAACCGCTCCTATAAGAACGCCGCGAGAACGCTCAACTGTCATCCGAACACCCTGCGCTACCGGATCGCCCGGTTCGCGGAGATCACCGGGTGTTCGGTCGACGACATGGAGACCGCGGTATCACTGCAGTGGTACTTCGAGCTGCGCGCCAGGGATCGGAACTCGACCGAGGAATGAGCCTCGAACGGTGGTCGACGGTCCATAGCTCGACAGGTTTGTAATCTGTAACGAGACCTACGCAACAATTTCAGGCTGTGGTCCATCTCCTTTTGTGACGAGCGATAGCAGAATGTGTCGGGCGTCATGGCGTCCGAGCCCCCGCTGAGCCCAAAGGAGATCCGCCTGTGCGAGCCCTATCGCGCTCCCTCAACCTTCTCGTCGAGAAGTATCTGCCCAACGCGTTCCTCTTCGCGCTCGTCCTGACGATCGTCACTCTGATCCTCGGGATGACGATCGGGAGCCAGTCCTTGCCGGAGATGGCCGAGCACTGGTACGGCGGATTCTGGGGCTTCCTCGAGTTCGGCATGCAGATGGTGGTCGTACTGGTCACCGGCTACGCGCTCGCGAAGGCTCCGCCGGTCAACAGGCTCCTCACCCGCCTCGCCGGCGTCCCCAAGACCCAACTCGCCGCGCTCGTCATGGCGATGGTGGTCTCAGCGGCATTCGGCATCATCAGCTGGGGTCTGGGCTTCGTCGGGGGAACGCTCGTCGCGATCGAGATCGCTCGACGTGTCAAGGTCGCGGATTTCCGGCTCCTTGTCGCTGCCGCGTACACGGCGGTCATCGCGACTCAGCCGGTGTCGCTCGCCCTCACCGCTCCACTGCTGGTCAACACCCCCGGGCACAGCCTGGAAGATGAGATCGGACTCATACCGGTCACCGAGACGCTGTATAGCCCGACCATGATCAGTGCGGCCGTGTTCGGTTTCCTGGGTGTGCTCGTCGCCTTCATTCTGATGGCACCGAAAGGCCGGGACGTCGTCCCGTTCTCCGGCCCGGATGACGCGCGGGAGACTGCGGACGCCGGCTCGGTCTCCAGGGACTCGACCGTCTCGGACCGGATCAACAACAGCAGGATCATCAACTACCTCATCGTGATCCTCGGCCTGATCGGCATCATCACCTACTTCGTCGCCCAGGGCTTCAACCTCGAACTCAACATCATCAACTTCATCTTCCTCATCGTCGGTATCGCGCTCCACGGGAGCCCCGCCAAGTACGCCGAGTGCATCACCGATGGGATCCCGGCGGCGTCGGGAATCGTGCTCCAGTTCCCGTTCTACGCCGGCATCGTCGGCATGATGGGCGGCGCCGGGCTGATCGTCCTGATCGGCGAGTGGTTCGCATCGATCTCCACGGACGCGACGTTCCCGTTGTTCGCCTACATCTCAGCCATGATCGTCAATATCTTCGTGCCATCCGCCGGTGGCCAGTGGCAGGTTCAGGGGCCGGTGCTGCTCGAATCGATCAGCACCATGAATGTCTCAGCTGCGACCGTCGTCAACGCGGTGTCAGTGGGCGACATGACGACCAACCTGCTGCAACCGTTCTTCGTCCTCGCCGCGCTCGGCCTCTCGGGTCTGGGCCTCAAGGACATCTGGGGTTACTGCATGACGGCGATGGTCGTTCTGATGGTGATCGGTTCGACGATCTTCCTGCTCGTGCCGGTCCTCGGGTGGTGACGGGGAACATGATGAGCAGTCACAGCGTGAATGGCCGCGTGAAGACGTGGGAGCCGTCCGCAGCACGGGTCGAGGGGTCGGATCTCCGCAGCTTCCAGAATTGGCTCCGACACCACCGTGGAGTGCATCCGGCCGAGGTAGGAGGCGGGCTCGGAACCTACGCCGAGCTGCACAGGTGGAGTGTCGGATGCGTCGATGACTTCTGGGAGTCGGTATGGGAGTACTACGACCTCGTCGGCGATCGCGGCGCGGGGCCCGTGCGTGAGGGGGAGTCGATCGCTGACACCCGCTGGTTCCCCGACGCGCGCCTCAACTACGCGGAGAACCTGTTGCGCTTCGCCGGGTCGGATCCCGACCGGGAAGCCGTCGTCGGCCTGCACGAATCCCGGCCTCGTCAGTCCCTGACCTGGCGGGAACTCGAAGAACGCACGGCGTCGCTCGCGGCACACTTCCGATCGATCGGGGTGCGGCGGGGGGACGTCGTGTGTGCGGTCCTGCCGAACGTCCCCGAGACGATCGTCGCCCTACTGGCGGCAGCGTCCGTAGGGGCGATCTGGTCGGTCGTCAACACGGACTTCGGCGTCCGGGGGGTAAGCGATCGATTCACGCAGATCGCTCCGAGGGTTCTTCTCACCGTGGACGGATACGACTTCAACGGCCGATACCGGGACATGACGAGGGGCTTGCCCGACCTCATCGACGCCCTTCCGACGATCGAGCACCATGTCTTCGTGGACACGGGGGGCCCCTCGAGCGAGATGCCCCCGGCGACCCGCGTACCGAGCACCCGGATGTCCACGATCATGTCAACGCCCGCCCGGCCCGTATACGACCGCGTCGAATTCTCCCACCCGCTGTGGGTGCTGTATTCCTCAGGGACCACGGGCAAGCCGAAGGGGATAGTCCACGGTCACGGTGGAATCGTCCTCGAAGCGAACAAGGCCAACGGGCTGCAGTATGACCTCGGTCCGGGCGACCGGGTGTACTTCGCCGTGTCCACGACGTGGGTGGCGTGGAACATGCTGGTGGCGTCGATGATGAGAGGTGCGACCGTCGTCACCTACGACGGTGCCCCGTCATTCGGGACGCCGGCCAGACACCTCGAGATCTGCTCGACGGAACAGGTGTCGTTCTTCGGTGTGGGCGCCGCGGTGCTGACGGAAATCCAGCGCTCCGGGATGTCCCCCCGTGCACTCTTCGATTTCTCGAAGCTGGACTCCATCCTGTCCACCGGGTCTCCGCTGCCCGAATCGACCTGGCTGTGGATCCACGACCACGTGAAGAACGATGTGCATCTGGGTTCTGACTCCGGAGGAACCGATATCGCGTCGGGGATCGTCGGATCGAACCCGTTCGATCCGACCTACGTTGGCGAGCTCCAGGGGCCGTATCTGGGCGTCGCGGCGGACACCGTCGATCCGGAGGGACGCCCGGTCGTCGGGGAGGTGGGCGAGCTGGTGATGACCGAACCACTGCCCTCGATGCCCGTGAAGTTCTGGAACGATCCCGACGGGAGCAGATACCGGGCCGCCTACTTCGAGGACTTCCCCGGCATGTGGCGGCAAGGCGATTGGGCCACCCGCAGACCCGAAGGGCCTTTCGTCATCCACGGTCGCTCCGACTCGACGATCAATCGCGGTGGCATCCGCATGGGATCGGCCGACATCTGCGAGGTCGTGGACACCGTTCCGGGTGTGCGGGCGTCCATGGTGATCGGTGCTGAACTGGCTCGGGGTGAGTACTACATGCCGCTCTTCGTCGTGCCTGACGCCGGCTTCGAGGTCGACGACGAACTCCGGGAGTCCATCGTCTCCGAGATCAGGTCGAAGGTCTCACCCAGGTACGTGCCCGACGAGATCATCGCCGCGCCTTCGGTTCCCCGGACCCGCACCGGAAAACTGATGGAGGTGCCGGTCAAACGGCTCTATCAGGGCGCGGATCCGGACGCCGTGAGCTACACCGCGACCGATGAACCGGACACGCTGCGCTGGTACGTGGAGCGGGCGTCGGCGTTCGCCAGGAGGCGGCACGCGGAGTAGCAGGCGTGAAGGTGGGGCCCCGGTGGCACTCGGTGCCCGTGCGCCACCGGGGCAACGAGAAACGCGGCCCGGGCTCGAGAGCACCGGGCCGCGTCTGCGGCGGAGGATAGGGGATTTGAACCCCTGAGGGGCTATAAACCCCAACCCGCGTTCCAGGCGAGCGCCATAGGCCACTAGGCGAATCCTCCGTCGATCACAGTACCCAGCGCGGCCAACCACTGGCAAACCATCCGGGATTCCTCGGCTTCCTCCCGGGCGGCGTGCGGCCGCGGAGGCGGCACGGTTAGACTCGTCACCGGACCCCGCGCGGCGTCCATCCTGTGAACTCCCCCAGGGCCGGAAGGCAGCAAGGGTCAGCGGGCTCTGGCGGGTGCGCGGGGTCCCTTCACGTCCGGCACCAGGACCACCTGCGTCGAGGTGCCGAGACCACCGACGATGTCGATCCCCCGGAGGCCACTGTGGCGCTGTCCGATCTCTCCGCCGACGACCTGGCCCGACTCGAATCGGAGTTGTCCCGCGAGTACGACTCCCTCGCCGAGCGCGGTCTCTCCCTGGACCTGACCCGAGGTAAGCCCTCGCCCGAACAGCTGGACCTCTCCGAGCGGCTGCTGGCCCTGCCGGGGGAGGGGGACCACACCGCGGGGTCGACCGACGTCCGGAACTATGGAGGCGGGGCAGGACTGCCGGAGCTCCGTGGGATCATCGCCGAGCTCCTGGGGGTGGACGTCGACCGGGTGATCGCGCAGGACAACGCGAGCCTGTCGATCATGTACGACCTGCTGGCGTTCTCGATGTTGTTCGGCACGCCGGATTCCGAGCGTCCGTGGAAGGACGAGCCGACGCTCCGGTGGCTCTGCCCGGTGCCCGGATACGACCGGCACTTCACCATCACCGAGGCCCTCGGTATCGAGATGATCCCGGTGGCGATGGGCGAGGGCGGCCCGGACATGGACGAGGTGGAGCATCTCGTGGCGACGGACCCGTCGATCAAGGGCATGTGGTGTGTGCCGATCTACTCCAACCCGACCGGCGTCGTCTACAGCGATCACACCGTGTCGCGGCTGGCGCGCATGGTCACGGCCGCCCCGGACTTCCGGGTGATCTGGGACAACGCCTACGTGGTGCACACGCTGACCCCGGATTTCCCCAAGGTGCCCGACGTCGACTCGATCGCCGCGGAGGCCGGTCACCCTCATCGCTTCCTGCAGGTGTGTTCGACCTCCAAGATCACCTTCGCCGGCGCGGGCGTGTCGTTCCTCTCGGCCTCGACGCCGAACCTCGACTGGTATCTGAGGCACACCGGGGTCCGGTCGATCGGACCGAACAAGGTGAACCAGCTGGCGCACGCGCGGTTCTTCGGTGACGCCGACGGGGTGCGCGCCCACATGCAGAAGCACCGGGAGATCGTGGCCCCCAAGTTCGAGGCGGCCGCCGCAGCGTTGGGCCGCCGCCTCGGCGACTACGGGGTGGCCCGCTGGACCAGGCCTGAGGGCGGGTATTTCATCGACCTCGAGGTCCCGGACGGTACCGCCACGGAGACCGTCCGCCTGGCCAAGGCGATCGGTGTGGCGTTGACCCCGGCGGGTTCGGCCTATCCGTACGGGCGGGATCCCGACGACAGGCACATCCGGCTGGCGCCCACCCTCCCGCCGTTGGCCGAGGTGGAGACGGCGATGGACGTGGTGGGACTGTGCGCGTTGCTCGCGGCGTGTCGCGACGCGCAGAAGTGATGTAACACAGCCTGCCGCTTCGTTAATCACCAATCACTGAGATGCGGACCCAGTGATGCCCCTGTGGGGGTGTCGACGGGGCCGCTGTCACCAGCGAAAGCGGTGGTGCTGTGATCTGTAACACGTTCTCATTACGTGGACTCGCCGGGAATTTCGGGGGACAGTGCTCTGACGTGCACGAATGGCCCCGAAAGCGCTGTTGAGCAGTAGTCAATTGAGGAAGGTCCTTGATCGCCGCAGGTCCGCGTGGTTGTATTTGACGCGTCCGGACCCCATAAGGGATCGGGCACCGGAGTGCGGCTGAGGGGCTGCGAGGGGCCGGTGCTGTGATCTCGGTCCGGAACCGCGCCGCGAGGGTCTGAGGGGGCCCGCACCGCCGCGCGAGGGACGTCGGGAGGGGTCGCGGAGACGCGGCCCCTCCGGTCATTTCGGGATGTCGTCCTCCCGGACGCAGAGGTCTCGCCTCGTCGTCGTACCCCCTGGGTACCCTCTAGCCGTGGCCCTCTACCGGAAGTACCGCCCCGCCTCCTTCGCCGAGGTCGTGGGCCAGGAGCACGTCACCGAGCCGCTCTCCGTGGCATTGTCCTCCGGCCGGATCAACCACGCGTATCTCTTCTCCGGGCCGCGCGGGTGCGGCAAGACCTCGTCCGCCCGCATCCTCGCCCGGTCGCTGAACTGCGTGGAGGGACCCACCGCGACACCCTGCGGGGAGTGCGACTCCTGCGTGGCGCTCGCGCCCGGGGGCACGGGCACGCTGGACGTCACCGAGCTCGACGCGGCCAGCCACGGTGGTGTGGACGACACCCGTGACCTGCGTGAGCGGGCATTTTTCGCGCCGGCGTCGTCGCGGTACCGGGTGCTCATCATCGACGAGGCGCACATGGTCACCAACGCGGGCTTCAACGCGCTGCTCAAGATCGTGGAGGAGCCGCCGGAGCACCTCATCTTCATCTTCGCCACCACCGAGCCGGAGAAGGTGCTGCCGACGATCCGTTCACGGACGCACCACTACCCGTTCCGCCTGCTCACGCCCTCGGCGATGCGTGGACTCCTCGAGCGGGTCTGCGACCAGGAGGGCGTGCGGGTCGAGCCGACCGTCTTCCCGCTGGTCATCCGCGCCGGTGGGGGGTCGCCGCGCGATACGTTGAGCGTGCTGGACCAGCTGATGGCCGGCGCGGGCGAGGAGGGCATCACCTATTCGCGCGCGGTGAGTCTTCTGGGGGCCACCGAGGCGGCGCTGATCGACGACACCGTGGACGCCCTCGCTGCCTCCGACGGTGCGACGCTGTTCCGAACCGTCGACAAGGTGATCGAGGCAGGGCTCGATCCCCGCCGG
Source organism: Dietzia sp. DQ11-38-2 (assembly GCF_014145055.1). Lineage (NCBI taxonomy): Bacteria > Bacillati > Actinomycetota > Actinomycetes > Mycobacteriales > Dietziaceae > Dietzia > Dietzia sp. DQ11-38-2. The sequence goes on along the minus strand of NZ_JAALDW010000093.1, from coordinate 389 downwards.
TTCGCGGCGGACCTGCTGCAGCGTCTGCGAGACCTCATCATGGTGCAATCGGTCCCCCAGGCCATCGAGCGCGGCCTCGTCGACGCGCCGGTCGAGCAGGCCGACACCATGCGGCGCCAGGCCGAGAACATCGGCCCCGCCACCCTCGCGCGGTGCGCGGACATGGTGCACGAGGGGATGGGGTCGATGCGCGGCGCCACCTCTCCCCGGCTGCTGCTGGAGATCCTCTGCGCCAAACTACTGCTGCCGTCGGCCGACGACTCGGTGCTCGCGCTGCTGCAGCGCGTCGAGGCGCTGGAGTCCGGTACAGCGCGATCGGTCGCCGCCCCGGGTGGCGGGGTCCATGTCGGGGAGGGGAACCCGGCCGGGGCCGGTGGGGCGCCGCCTGA
>NZ_JAALDW010000092.1:0-4247 GCF_014145055.1 Dietzia sp. DQ11-38-2 | reverse complement strand
GTCCACACCGACGACATCGGGTCGGCGATCGAGGTCGCCCTGTCCCTCGGCCGCGTCACCGAGATCCGTGTGACCGACATGTTGGACCCGGTGGGCGGGAGCACGGAGGCCGGGCACCGTCGACGGGGCGCGTCCGGCGCCGCGGAGGGCCGGGTCGCGGGTGAACCCGAGCGGGTCGTGGTGGCGATCGTCCCGGACGGGCCGCTGGCCGAGTTGTTCTCGGAGGCGGGGGCGCAGACGGTCGATGCGGACGAGGGCGGAGTGATCGACGCGGTCCTCGCGTTGTCCGCCGATGAGCTGCTCGTGTTGCCCAACGGTGAGCTACCCAGGGCCCAGATCGAAGCCCTCGACGCCGCGCTGCGCGAAATCGACGGCAACGCCCTCATCCTCCCGACGGGTTCCGTCGTACAGGGGCTGTCCGCCCTCGCCGTTCACGACCCCTCGACCACCCTGTCCCTGGACGGATTCGGGATGGCGGACGCGGCGGCGGCCACCCGACACGCCCATCTGGTGCGGGCCCGACACGACGCGCTCACGTTGGTGGGCCGCTGTGCGGCCGGTGATCTCCTCGGCATGGTGGGCCACGATGTCGCCCTCATCGAGACGGACCCGGTGGACGCCGTCTGCGCGCTCGCGGACCGCTTGCTCTCCTCCGGCGGCGAGCTGGTGACGCTGCTGCTCGGAGCCGAGTACGACGACGCCGCGACCGAGACCGCTCTGTCCAGGATCCGCGAAGGACATCCCGACGTGGAGGTCGTCGGGTATGCGGCCGGACCGGGTCGGGTGCTCGCGCACGTCGGGGTCGAATGACCGCGTTCGTCACCACGGACTCGGCGCTGGGGGAGGTCCTCGACGCCGGACTGGCCGAGCGGATCACCGCGGCCTTCGGCCACCGGACCGTCGGCGACCTGCTCCACACCCTGCCCCGCCGCTACCGCCAGCACGGTCAGCGCTACGACAAGCGCGAACTCGTCGAGGGCGAGCGGGTGACGATCATCGGGACGGTCACCACTGCCACGACCCGCAACTACACCACCAAGCAGGGGCAGTCGCGGGAGATGCTCACGCTCACGGTGAAGGACGAGGACACCACGTTCAAGGTGGTCTACTTCGCCGGCCGCAGGATCAAGTTCATGCTCCCGGTGGGCACGGTGGCGATGTTCGACGGGACCGTGTCGCGGTTCCGCCGGTCCCTGGACCTCACCCACCCGGAGTTCCTGGTCCTGCGCCCGGTCTCGGGCCAGGGTCGTGAGCTCAGGGGCTCGGGTGATCTCGCCGCCCTGGCCCGGCTGGCGTCCGAGATCGACGCCGAGGGCGGCCCGAGTCTGTTCGACCGTCCCCTCCTGCCCATCTACTCGGCCAGCAAGAGCGTGACCTCGTGGGACCTGCTCGGCGCGATCGTGACCGCGATCCGGGCCCTCGTGCCCGTCGTGGACCCCCTCGACGACACGGTCCTGGCGGCCGCCGGTCTGATGGGCCTCGACGAGGCGCTGCGCAAGGCTCATCTGCCGGAGACCGTCAAGGACGCCGACAGGGCCGGGTACCGACTCCGGTTCGACGAGGCCATCGCGCTGCAGCTGCTCCTGGGGGCCCGGCGCCGCGCGGTCGCCCGCGACCCCGCGCCGGCCAGTCCGGTGCGCCCGGACGGCGTCCGCGCCGCCATGGAGGCGCGGATGCCGTTCGAGCTCACCGCCGGTCAGACCGCCGTGCTGGAGGAGATCTCCGCCGACCTCGCCCTGGATGAACCGATGAACCGCCTCCTGCAGGGGGAGGTCGGCTCCGGCAAGACGATCGTCGGACTGCTCGCGATGCTCCAGGTGGTCGATGCGGGTCGTCAGTGCGTGATGCTCGCCCCTACCGAGGTCCTGGCCACCCAGCACCACCGTTCGTTGACGGCCATGCTCGGCGATCTGGGGGAGCGGGGCCGACTGGGTGCCGCCGAGGAGGCCACCCGGGTCGTGCTGCTGACGGGGTCGATGTCCACCGCGGAACGGCGGGCGGCGCTCCTGGATATCGTCACCGGTGAGGCCGGGATCGTCGTGGGCACGCACGCGCTCATCCAGGACTCGGTGGACTTCTTCGACCTGGGCCTGGTCGTGGTCGACGAGCAACACCGGTTCGGGGTGCGTCAGCGCGATCGGCTCCGCGCCAAGGGGCGGGACGGGACGGTCCCGCACCTGCTGGTGATGACGGCGACACCGATCCCCCGCACCATCGCGATGACCGTCTTCGGGGACCTGGAGGTCTCGGAGCTGGACGAGCTCCCCGGTGGTCGCAGACCCATCTCCACCTCGGTCGTGCCGGCCCGGGACAAGCCGAGATGGGTGCAGCGCGTCTGGGAGCGGGTCCGGGAGGAGGTCGAGGCGGGACACCGGGCGTACATCGTGTGTGCGCGGATCGACGCCGACACCGGCGACGCCGCGAACGGTACGTCCGCAGGGGACGACGGCCGGGGGAGCGACAGGCCCCCTCTGGTCGCCGCCGTGGACCTCTACGAGTACCTGTCCACCGGGCCACTGGCGGGCCTCCGTCTCGGTCTCATGCATGGTCGGCTCCCTCCCGAGGAGAAGGAGTCGACCATGGGTGCGTTCGCCTCCGGTGATCTCGACGTCCTGGTGTCGACGACCGTGATCGAGGTCGGGGTGGACGTCCCGGAGGCCACCGTGATGGTGGTGATGGACGCCGACCGGTTCGGGGTGAGCCAACTCCACCAGCTCCGGGGCCGGGTGGGTCGGGGTGGCCTGCCCGGGCTCTGCCTCCTGGTGACCAATTCTCCTGAGGGCGGGAAGTCGATGGAACGACTGGGTGCGGTCGCCGCCACCACGGACGGGTTCCTGCTGGCGCAGCTCGACCTGGTCCAGCGCCGGGAGGGAGATGTCCTGGGAGACGCTCAGTCGGGTGCGTTGGCCTCGCTCCGACTGCTGTCCGTCGTCGACGACGGCGAGGTCATCGAGATCGCACGCCGTCACGCCGAGGAGATCCTCGACTCCGATCCCGGACTGGACCACCACCCGGCGTTGGCCGAGCGCGTCCGTCGACTGTCCGGCTCGGACGAGTCGGACTACCTGTTCAAGTACTGACCATCAGCATCTCGACCATCGGGGGATCCATGACCCGCATCATCTCGGGCCGCCTGCGCGGGCGCTCGATCACAGTGCCACCGGCAGGGACCAGACCCACCACCGACCGCGTCCGCGAGGCCCTGTTCAGCGCGATCGTCAGCAGGATGGACCTGGACGGCGCCGCGGTGCTGGACCTGTTCGCCGGGTCCGGCGCACTCGGGCTGGAGGCGGTCTCCCGGGGCGCGGATGTCGCGTGGTTCGTCGAGGACGACCCCCGGGCCGTCGCGACCATCCGCGCGAACACGTCGGGCCTGTCGTCGTCGTTCCCGTCGGTCCGGCCGACCGTCAGGCGGGCGGCGCTGCCCGCCGCCGTCTCCGGACCGTGTCCCGTCGCCGGAGGCTTCCACCTGGTCCTGGCCGACCCGCCGTACGAGCGCTCAGCGGACCTCGACGCCCCCGTCCTCGAGGCGCTGGCGGACGGGGCCTGGCTCGCCGGGGACGCCCTCGTGGTGTGGGAGAGGTCCAGGCGTGACCCGGCGGTGCGGTGGCCCGCGGGCTACGAGGTGGAGTTCGAGCGGACCTACGGGGAGACCGCCGTCGAGATCGCCCGCCCGGTTGATACGGTCGCCCGATGACCACCGTCGTGTGCCCAGGCTCGTTCGACCCGGTGACCCTCGGGCACCTCGACGTCATCCGGAGGGCGGCCGACCTCTTCGACGACGTGATCGTGTGCGTGGTGGCCAATCCCAACAAGCAGGGCACGTTCTCCATCGACGAACGCAAGGCGCTCATCGAGGAGGTCTGCGCCGACCTGCCCGGCGTCCGCGTGGACAGCTTCTACGGGCTCCTCGTCGACTACTGCCGCCAGACGGGCGCCACCGCGGTGATCAAGGGTCTGCGTGACTCGACCGACTACGACTACGAACTGCCCATGGCCCACATGAACAGGTCGATCGCGGGCGTGGACACCGTGTTCCTGCCGACCCGGGCGGACCTGGCGTTCGTGTCCTCCTCACTGTGCCGCGAGGTCACACGTCTGGGCGGGGACGTCTCACATCTCCTGCCGGGTCCGGTCGCGCGGGCCCTGAAAGATCGGCTCGGCTGACCTGTGGTGCCCGGCGCCCGGGCCCGGCCCGCTGCGGGGCGTCGGCATCGCGGACCACCGGACACACCGCCGCCGCACCG
>NZ_JAALDW010000091.1:0-7701 GCF_014145055.1 Dietzia sp. DQ11-38-2 | reverse complement strand
TCACCGGGTCGATCCGGCTGGGGTTGGACGATCCCCTGTCGCGGATGACGCGGATCGGCCGCCACCTGCTGGACCGCGACGCGGTGGTGACCGTCGCCGACTCGCTGTCCCGCCTGCGCGCGGTGCGCCGCGACGACGTCGCGGACTACTGGACGGGCGAGGTCGCTCCGTGGTGTCTGGCGGCCGTGGGTCCGGGCATGCCCGGCACCGAGGGTGCGGCGGGTCTCCTGGCCCGGGTGGGCGGATAGGCTGGTGGGCGGGTCGGCGACCAGTGAGGAGACTGAGGAGACGATGACGGTGACGAAGGTCGGTGTGCTCGGTGCACGCGGCAAGGTGGGCACGGCGATCTGCGAGGCGGTCCGCGCGGCGGAGGACCTCGAACTCGTCGCCGAGGTGGACCACGGTGACCCCCTGGGGATGCTCACCGATGCCGGAGCGGAGGTGGTCGTCGACTTCACCCACCCCGACGTGGTGATGGACAACCTCGAGTTCTGCATCACGCACGGCATCCACGCGGTGGTCGGCACGACCGGATTCACCGACGAACGTCTGGACACCCTGCGGGGGTTGCTCTCGTCTCATGCGGACACCGGGGTCCTCGTGGCACCCAACTTCGCCATCGGAGCGATCCTCATGATGCGCTTCGCTGTCCAGGCCGCCAGGTACTTCCCCTCGGCCGAGATCGTGGAACTCCATCACCCGAACAAGGCCGATGCCCCGTCGGGAACGGCACACCGCACCGCCGAGATGATGGCCACCGCCCGCACCGCCGCCGGGATGGGACCATGCCCGGACGCCACCTCCACGGAGCTGGAGGGGGCGCGGGGCGCCGACGTCGGTGGGGTGAGGGTGCACTCGGTCCGGGTGACCGGCCTGGTCGCGCACCAGGAGGTGATCCTGGGGACCCAGGGGGAGACCCTGACGATCCGGCACGATTCCCTCGACCGCTCCTCCTTCGCGCCCGGCGTCCTCCTGGGGGTGCGCTCCATCTCGCGTGTGCCCGGACTCACCGTGGGGCTCGACGCCTTCATGGATCTGTAGGCCGACCGTGGACAGAGTCGTCAAGCCCCTGGTCATGGCCCTCACCGCGGTCGGTCTGGTGGTGGCGTTCGGGTACCTGCTGTACCTCGGGTGGTCCATGGTCAGCCGATCCGAGTACCTCGCCATGCGTGGGCTCGGGGTCGGGATCATCCTGCTGACCGCCGTCGGGGCTTGGGCGACGTGGGCGATCCTGCGGAACGGGTTCGAACTCCAGAAGATCTCCGCCGCCGCCGCCGCGGAGGGAATAGAGCTCGACGTCTCCACCCTGGACCACCGTCCCTCCGGGCGTCTCGAGCACGCCGCGGCGGATGAGCTGTTCGACCGGGTCAGTGCCGAGTACCAGGCGGCCCCGGACGACTGGCGCACCAACTATCGTCTGGCCCGGGCGTATGACCATGCGGGCGACCGCGCCCGCGCCCGGGAGATCATGCGGGTGGCCATCACTCTGCACGAGGCGGACACCTCCGGTGCCCGGGATCAGCGATGAGCGCCGTTCTCCTGGTCCACCACGCACCGTCCCCGAGGCTCCGCCGCATACTGGAAGCCCTGGAGCGCGGGCTCGCGCATCCCGAACTCGAGGGAGTCGAGGTGGAGTCGGTACCCGCTCTGGCCACGACCGACGACCACGTACTCCGGGCGGACGGATACGTCCTGCTCACCCCGGCGAACTTCGGTTACATGTCAGGTGCGCTCAAGCACTTCTTCGACCGCACCTACTACACGTGCGAGGGCGCCGTGGCCGGTCGGCCCTTCGCACTGTGCGTGCACGGGGACGACGACACGTCGGGGGCCGTCACCTCGGTCGAGCGGATCACCACCGGGTGGGATCTGCGACCGGTGGCGCCGGCCCTTCATCTGACCGGCGAGCCCGGCGGCGAGGATCTCGACGCCGCGTCCGAGATCGCCGCGACGGTGGCCGCACACCTTCTCGGCTGACCCGCCGGGCGACACGACACCACGAGGAGTCCACCATGTCCGAGCTCGTCCGGCGGCAGGTCCGCATGGTCGCGCACACCGCGTTCACGCCACCCGACGAGATCGGGTGGGAGACGGACGCCGACGGCGGATCCGCACTGGCCGAGTTCGCGGGTCGGGCCTGTTATCAGAGCTGGGACAAGCCCAATCCGCGCACGGCGTCGAACGCCGGCTACCTGAGGCACATTCTCGAGGTGGGGCACCTCTCGGTGTTCGAGCACGCGAGTGTGACGTTCTACATCACGGGCATCTCCAGATCGTGCACCCACGAACTCATCAGGCACCGACACTTCTCCTACAGTCAGCTGTCGCAGCGGTTCGTCCCGGAGCACGATTCGAAGGTGGTGCCCCCGCCGGCGATCGCGGAGGACCCGGAACTGGTGGAGATCTTCCGCCGGGCGACCGACGCGTCCCGGGAGGCGTATGCGGAGATGCTCTCCAAGCTCGAGGAGAGATTCGCCGACGTTCCCAACCCGATGTTGCGGCACAAGCAGGCGCGACAGGCCGCGCGTTCGGTGTTGCCCAACGCGACCGAGACCCGGATCGTGGTCACCGGCAACTACCGCTCGTGGCGCCACTTCATCGGGATGAGGGCGACCGAGCACGCGGACACCGAGATCCGCGGGCTGGCCATCGACGTCCTGCGGCAACTACGCGCGGCTGCGCCGGCGGTGTTCGCAGACTTCGAGATCACCTCGCTCGAGGACGGTTCGGAGATCGCGGTGAGTCCCTACGTCCTGGAGGGGTGATCCGTAACGCCGGGTCGGAATCGGGACTTCCCGTGGTCTGAGGGTAGTCTGGGAGGCCATGACACACGTGACCACAGGGGGCCCGACGTCGGCGGACGGTCGACAGGCACTCTCCCCGCCCGGGCGCCCCACTCCGTTCGGCACGGTGCTCACGGCGATGGTCACTCCCTTCGGGTCCGATGGCTACGTCGACCTGAGGACCGTCGCGTGTGTCGCGCAGCACCTCGTGGACTCCGGGTGCGACGGTCTCGTCGTCTCCGGGACCACGGGAGAGTCGCCCACCACCACGGACGCGGAGAAGATCGCGGTTCTCGAAGCCGTTCTGGCCGCGGTGGGGGACAGGGCGTTCGTGGTCGCCGGGGTCGGGACATACGACACCGCGCATTCCGTGCACCTCGCGCGGCAGGCGGCGTCAGTCGGTGCGCACGGCATGCTCGTGGTGACGCCGTACTATTCCAAGCCCACCCAGGCCGGCCTCGACGCCCATTTCCGGGCGGTCGCCGACGCCACCGATCGACCGGTGATGCTCTACGACATCCCACCGAGGTCGGTGGTCCCGATACAGGCGGAGACGCTCATCGGGCTGTCGTCCCACCCCAATATCGTCGCCGTCAAGGACGCCAAGGGTGACTTCCATGACGCGGTCACCGTGATGTCCCACTGTGACCTCGTCTACTACTCGGGAGATGACCAGCTCAACCTCCCGTGGTTGGCCGTGGGAGCCAGCGGTTTCGTCAGCGTGATCGGCCACGTGGCCGCCGCGCATCTCGTGAAACTGCGCCGTGCGTTCCTCGCGGGCGACATCGACACCGCGCGTCACATCAACCTCGGACTCCTCCCGCTCTTCGACGCCCAACGGGCTCTCGGTGGCGTGTCGATGTCCAAAGCAGCTCTAGAACTTCTCGGGATCCCGGCCGGAGCGCCGCGACTCCCGCAGTTACCACCCACCACCGAGCAACAGGACGCGTTGGCGTCGCTGCTGCACAGAGCAGGAGTCATCAGATGACAGAAGACCCGACCACCAACCGGGGTCGCAGCCGCACGCGGCGCGCCGCCGGGCGCCCCACCGGCGAACCCGCGCCCGCGACCGCCGTGCAGTTCACCGAGCCCGCGGCCACCTCGGCCGCGCCGTCCACGAGCAGCGGCGACGACCGCCCGACGCAGGACCAGGACAGTCAGGGGCAGCGGAGGCAGGGCAAGTCCCAGCAGGGCGGCTCCCAGCAGGGCGGTTCCCAGAAGAGTAGGGGACAGCAGGGCAAGGGACAGCAGGACCAGAAGCAGGATTCTCCCAAGGGCGGTTCGCGCGGTCGCGGGCGTGGGTCCGCAGGCGGTGGAAACCAGTCCGGTGAGAGCCAGTCCGGTGGGCAGCAGGGTCGCGGCCGCGGAGGCCGGGGCCGCGGTCGCGGGAACGGCAACACCTCCACGGCCGAGTTCGGCGGGGTCAAGACCATGCAGGGCGGGGACATGACCGTGCGTCTGCCCAGCCCGCCCAAGCCCCGCAAGGGAGCGCTGCGGATGGTGGCCCTCGGTGGAGTCACCGAGATCGGCCGCAACATGATGACCTTCGAGTACGACTCGAAGCTGCTCATCGTCGACTGTGGCGTGCTGTTCCCGAGCTCGACAGAGCCGGGAGTGGACCTCATCCTCCCCGATTTCGGGCACATCGAGGACCGCCTCGACCAGGTCGAGGCGCTCGTGTTGACCCACGCCCATGAGGATCACATCGGGGCCATCCCGTTCCTGCTCAAGCTCCGACCGGACATCCCGATCCTGGGGTCCCGCTTCACGCTCGCACTGGTCGCGGCCAAGTGCCGTGAGCACCGCATCAAGCCCGTCTTCCGTGAGGTCGACGAGTCCAGCGTGAGCACCCTCGGGAAGTTCGAGGTGCGCTACTTCGACGTCAACCACTCGATCCCCGAGTGCCTCGGCGTGGTCATCCGCGCCGGCGGTCAGTCGGTGATGATGACGGGCGACATCAAGCTGGACCAGCTCCCGACGGACAAGCGCCCCACCGACCTGCCCAAGATGGGCAGGTTCGGTGACGAGGGCATCGACCTCCTGCTGATGGACTCGACCAACGCGACCACGCCGGGCGTCAGTCGGTCGGAGTCTGAGATCGGTCCCGCTCTCCAACGGCTCATCTCGGACGCCCGTCAGCTCGTGGTCGTGGCGTGCTTCGCCTCGAACGTCTACCGCGTCCAGTCGGTCATCGAGGCGGCCGCCGCGAGCGGGCGCAAGGTCGCCCTCACCGGTCGGTCGATGATCCGGAACATGGAGATCGCACTCGAGATGGGGCTGCTGTCCGATCCCAAGAACGTGATCGTGGACATGGATACCGCGGCGAAGCTCCCGTCCGAGAAGGTCGTCGTGATGACCACCGGAACGCAGGGCGAGTCGATGGCGGGGCTGTCCCGCATGGCGCGCCGTGAGCACCGCCAGATCAACCTCTCCGAGGGCGACACCGTGATCTTCTCCTCGTCCATCGTCCCGGGCAACGAGGAGCCCGTCTTCGGTGTCCAGAACAGCCTGTCCCAGATGGGCGTGAACGTGGTCACCAGCCGCGACGCGAACGTCCACGTGTCGGGCCACGGCGACGCGGGGGAGTTGCTCTTCGTCTACAACGCCGTGCGCCCCAAGAACGCGATGCCGGTCCACGGCGAGTGGCGACACCTGCGTGCCAACAAGGCTCTGGCGATCGCCACCGGGGTGCCGGAGGAGAACGTGGTGCTGGCCCAGAACGGCGTCGTGGTGGAGTTGGTGGACGGGAAGGCCTCGGTGGTCGGCCAGGTCCAGGTGGGCAATCTCTACGTGGACGGCCTGTCGACCGGCGACATCGGTGACACCGTCCTGGCTGACCGCACCGCGCTCGCCGAGGACGGCTTCATCGTCGCGACCGTGGTCGTGGATCCCCGTACCGGGCGACCGGTGAGCAAGCCCCAGATCATCGGAAAGGGCTTCACCGACGAGCCGGGCGCACTGGACCCCGTGGTCGAGCTCGTCGAGAACGCATTGTGGGACCTGGCGGGCGAGGGTGAGACCGATCCCTACCGCCTCGCGCAGTCGGTGCGCCGCACAGTCGGTTCCTGGGTGTCCGAGAAGTGGCGCCGCAAGCCGATGATCGTGCCCACCGTCATCACCTCCGTGGCGGCGGAGGGCTGAGGCGGGTGGACCCCGGCCGGCGGACACTGGCGCAACGGGAGCGGAGCGCTCTCGTCGAGACGATGCGTGCCGCCGGTCCGGAGGCGCCGACACTGTGCGACGGGTGGACGACCCGGGATCTCGCCGCGCACCTGGTGGTGCGAGAAGCGCGCCCCGACGTCGCCGCGGGGATCGTCCTGCCGGCGCTCGCCTCGCGCATGGAGGACCTGCGCCTCCGGGAGACCGAGACCCCGTGGGAGGAACTGCTGGAGAAGATCGCCGCGGGCGCACCGTGGTACTCACCGCTCCGCTACGCAGACCGTGTGGCCAATGCCGCGGAGTACCTCGTGCACCACGAGGACGTCCGAAGGGCCGACGGGCAGTGGACGGCGCGGGAGTTCGGCATCGAGGATCTCGATCGCATCTGGGCGCTCGGGACGACCGTGGCGAAGACGTTCCTGCGGCGGGTGACCGCCCGTGTCGATCTGCGTACCCCTCCGGGGATGAGTCTGAGCAAGCCCGGTGCGGTGTCCACCGGGGCCGCGCTCGCCCCGCTCGTCAGCGTGACGGCCGCCCCCGTGGAGCTTCTCCTGTGGGCGTTCGGTCGGCGTGCGGTCGACGTGGACATCTCCGGCTCGCACCAGGGGATCGCCGCGCTGGAGGCGGTGCCGAGGGGCATCTGACCTACCGCCGCCCCGTGTGGCTGCTGTTACCGATGGGGTGCGAGAAGATAGAGTGACTCCCATGGCACCCAGCTCGAACACGCGATCCACCCGTGCCCCAGGTGGACGACGCCCGGCCTCGAAGTCCGCCGGACAGCGAACCACCGCGTCTACCTCGTCGTCGTCCCGTGGGGGTGGTTCCCGGCGCGGTGCCGTCGTCTCGACTCCGAAGTCCGGTACCCGCGCACGTTCCCGCGCGGTGACGCCCGCTCCGGAACGGACGTCCGGAGCCTTCGGCGCGGTCGGTCGCGGTCTGCGGGGTGGATGGGCGGGGATGGCGAGAGGCCTCGGTCACGGTGTGCGCGGCCTGCGGGGCGCTGACGACGAGGACCGTGTCGCACCGCCGCACAGACGGGACGGACTCGGGTTGGCCCTCGTCGGGATCGCGATCGTGTTCGCAGGAGCGGTGTGGTTCGGCGCGGCGGGCCCGGTCGGGGAGTGGATCGACACGGGTGTCCGGACGGTCGTCGGAACCCCCAGCGCGCTCCTGCCGCTGGTCCTCGGTGTCTGGGGCGTGCTCGTGATGGCCCGGGAGCCACGGCCCGACGTCCAGTCCAGGTGGGTGGTGGGGACCACCGTGACCACACTCGGTGTGCTGGGTCTGTGGCATCTGGGATCGGGTTCACCCGCGGACCCGGACGGTGTCCGTGGCGGAGCCGGCGTGCTGGGGAGGATCGTCGGGGGCACGCTCGAGGCGGGCCTGTCCATCTTCGTCGCCGTCCCGCTGTTGGTCCTGCTCGTCGCGTTCGGTGTCCTGGTTCTTGTGGGTCGACCGGCCAGGGAGATCCCGGGAGTCGTGCGCGGGTTCTTCGGGTGGGACGGAAGCGGAGACATCGTCGATCACGAGGACCCGGAGGCGGTCTGGGACGACCCCGACGCCACGACCGCGTACCCGATCTCCGAGAACGGCACCCCGGACGACCGGGAGCGACCCGCACCACGACGTCAGGCGCGCCGCCGGGTGGCCGCGTGGTCGGATACGCCGAGCACCGGGGAGACGGTCGAGATGCCGGCTGCCGCCGGTGCAGCAGGCGAGTCGGTGTCCGAGGGCGACGGGCCCCCCGCCGCACCCCAGC
>NZ_JAALDW010000090.1:0-5422 GCF_014145055.1 Dietzia sp. DQ11-38-2 | reverse complement strand
GCGCGAACCGGTCCCGCAGGGCGGCGGCCAGTTGCTGGGGTAGCGAGGGGTCGGGCCCGCCCGCGGGGTGATGGGCGATCCGGGTCGCCGACCACCCGGCTCGCTCGGCGGATCGGGCGACGACCTCGCGGCTGCGGTCGTCCCACTCGTCCCGTCCGGGGACGTCGACGGGGGGTGCGGACGCCGGTTCGAGCAGATCCTGCCCGTAGGGCACCAGCTCCGGCGCGTCGGGCATCTCCATGACCGAACCGAGGAGGGAACCCCACAGTCTCCGGGGCTTCGGATTCTTCTCCTTGGTCAGTACGTATCCGTGTCCGGAGACGGCGAGGCGACTCTCCGCGCGCGTGGCGGCCACGTACAGCAGCCTGATCCGCTCCGCCAGCGAGTGTTCCGCCTCCCGCTCCGCGGCCCGTGCGAACCCGGGATCGCGCACCGAGGTGGAGAACGAGGCCGCGGGTCGGGGAGGCTCGTCGTCCGTCCACAGCAGTCTGTCCCGGTCACCCGGCCACTTGCGGCTCATCCCGGCGAGCACGACCATCGGGTACTCGAGCCCCTTGGCGGCGTGAATCGTGGTGATGCGGACGGCGTCGACCCCGATCTCCGGGATCGCCGCCTCCGGGACCCGGGCGTCCTCGGCGGTGAGTGCCAGCGCCCAGTCCGCGTACTCGCGCAGGTCGGCGCGGGCCGGGTCGGCGGCGGAGTCCTCCCACTGCCAGGCGTGTTCGATCACGAATCGGATGCGTCGCCACAGGTCGCGCCGGCGGGGCGACTCGGCGACCGATTCGAAGACCATCCGATCGTGGACGAGTGTCTCGAGGATCTCGCCCGGTCGTCGGCTCCGCCGGGACAGGTCGGAGAGGTAGTCGATCCCCACGGCGACCGGGGAGTCCACGAGGTGGTCGGGCGCCGGGGCGCCGGGGGCCCAGACCCCTCCGGCCGCGCGCCACCGGAGCAGGTCGTCGTCACCACATCCGAAGAGCGGGGAGCGGAGCGCTCCGACGAGCGATGCCTCGTCGGCCGCGTTGGCCACGGCCCGCACGGCGAGGAGGAGGTCCCTGATCTCGGGGGTGCCGTAGACGATGGACGACGCTTCGGTCCGGAAGTCGATCCCGGCGTGGTCGAGGCATTTCTCGATCATCGGCAGAGAACCCCGGGAGGGCAGGAGGATTGCGATGTCCCCGAGGCGGAGCGGGGTGTGGCCACCGTCCTTGGACTCGTGTGTCCACTGCTCCCGGACGGCGGTCGCGATCACCCGTGCCACATCGGAGGCTTCGGTCCAGTGCCGCGTGATGTCGTCATTCGCGTCCGCGGGACAGTGATCGGGCAGCGCGGGCACGTCCTCGGTGCGGAACACGAAGGGACGGGGCCCGTGCGCGGGGTCGTACGGGGGCCGATCGGGACCCGGTTCCAGTTCCCGGTACTCGGGCTGCACGCCCTGCGCGGCGAGCATCACCTCCGAGAACACCGAGTTGACCCAGTCCAGCACCGCCCGCGAACACCGGAAGTTGGTGCTCAGGCGCTCGATCTCGACCCCGTCCATCTGCTGCGCCCGCAGGTAGGTGGAGATGTCCGCCCGGCGGAAACGGTAGACGGACTGTTTGGGGTCACCGACGGTGAACAATCTCCCGGACACCGAGCCCGGTTCCGGGCTCGGTGCCGACCCACCAGTGGACCCCGCGCCCCGTCGGCCGTCCTCGGCGGTGAGGAGGGTGGCGAGGTCGAGCTGGATGGGGTCGGTGTCCTGGAACTCGTCGATGAGGATGCGCGTGTACCGGGCCCTGACCCGGTCCCGCACCTCGGGGTCCTGCAGCAGCTCACGCGCCAGGACGAGTTGGTCGTGGAACTGCAACGTGCCGCGCCTGCGCCGGTCCTCGGCGTGTCCGCGGATCACCGGGATGAGGGCGTCCAGGACGATCGCGATGCGGGGGCGCCAGTGGGCGGACAGGACCTCGGTGCAGATAGAGGGCAGTCGCTTGATCTCCTCCTTGATCTCCCTGACGGTGTCGGCGCCGCCCCAGTTGGGCCCCTTTCCCCCGCTTCCCGGACCGAGGGGCGTGGAGAGGAGTTCGACCCAGGTGGGAGACGCCGTCCGATCCGTGGCCGCCGACTGGAGGTCCGTCAGCCATTCCTCGTGCCTGGCGAGGGTCTGGTAGAGCTTGTCGGTTTCGTCCTGGCAGGACTCTCGCCATCCGATGATCGACCCGATCGCGGCGACGATCTCCGCGAGATCGGGGGTGGCGGGCAGCTCGGAACCGGGAGCCCCGCCGGAGTGGAGAGGGCCGCGCGGGAGTCGGTCCCAGTCGCGGTGCAGCGCCTCCACCATCTCGCGGAAAGCATGCGTGCCGACGCCGGCGTCGAGCATGTCGTCGACCGCCTGGGCCAGTATGCCGGAGCGCGACCCGTTCCGGTCTCCGCCGAACAGGACGCTCGCGCATTCCTGCCACATCGCTTCCACGGCCGTGGCCTCGGCGGTGTCCTGCTGGGCGGTCACCTTCGGCGGTGTCCCGGCCTCGAGCGGATTCTCCGAGAGCAGCCGCAGTGCGAACGAGTGCAGGGTCCCGATGGCCGCGGTGTCGAGCCCGGCGAGCGCGGCGTCCGCGCGGGGGTCTCCCCCCTCCCGTCGGTCGACCAGGTGGACCCGCAGCCGGTCACGCAGTTCGGCGGCCGCCTTCTCGGTGAAGGTGATCGCGGCGATCCTGTCCACGGGCACGCCGTCGGTGAGCAGGAGGGTGCTGAGCCGACCGACCAGGGCGTGGGTCTTCCCGGTGCCCGCCCCGGCCTCGACGAAGAGGGTGGCGGTGGTGTCCCGTTCGACCCGGTCCCGGGCGGGTTGGTCGTGGAGCGCGCTCATGGGGTCGACTCCGTTCCGGTCCCGGCCGTGTCACCGGCGACGATGCCGACGAACGCGGGATGGGACGCGAGTGGCTCCCGCCGGGACAGTCGCTCCCACGTGCGGTCCAGATCCGCGCCTCCGAGCAGGTCGGCCAGGTCGCGGGAGGACCCGCGCCCGCCCTTGAGGGGGAACCATCCCCGCCGGATGGCGTCGACCAGGTGGCCGACGTCCGAGCGGACCCGGTCCATGACGGCATCCGAGATGGTGAGGGAGATCTGTTCGAAGCCCCCGCGTTCGGTGCAGTACCAGTAGCGGGCCTCGCTCACGGGCATGTGCCGGGCGGAGGCGGCGGCCGCGGCGTACAGGGGGAGCTGGAACCGGGTGCCGGCCACGGTGGGGTCGTCCTCGCGCGGGCGCAGTTCCACCCCGGGTGGCTTCCCGGTCTTGTAGTCGGTCACGCGCTGCGCTCCATCCCGGACGTCGAGCCGGTCGATCGATCCGGCCAGGAGCAGGGTCTCCGGGCCGCGGGAGGTGATCACCTCGAGCGCGATCCCGGCCGACGGCTCTCCGGGGAGTCCGCGTCCGAATCCGAGCTCGGTGGCCGTGGGACGCCAGCCCGCGTCCGAATCAGCGCTGTCCTCCTCGAACCACCGGCCGAGCTCGGCGGCGAGGAGCATGCGTCGCCGGCGCCACAGGGGGGTGAGCAGCCCGGGAGCCGCGGCGACGGCCTTGTCGCACTCGTCGGACAGGGCGCGCATGAGCAGGTCACGATCCGGACCGACCCCCAGCGCGAGTCGCTCGCCCACGTATCTCTGCAGGATCGCGTGGACCAGGTCGCCGTAGTCGCGGAGGTCCATCTCGATGTCCGCCGCCGGGTCGTCGAGCACACGGACCCGGAGCACGGTGGCGAGGAAGAACAGGTAGGGGCTCTGGGCCCAGTCCTCCAGGCGGGTCGGCGACACGGGTGTGTCGAGAACCGTGACCAGCTCGTTCACGGACGAGACGTCTCCGGTGAACCGCGAGAACACACCGAGCCTCCGGTCCCGACGCATCTCGTGTGCCCGGATGAGCGGCTCCGGCGCGGTGGGTCCCGCCCGCCACCCGCGTGCCGCCAGTTCACGGAGGCGCAGCTCGGTGGGGGTGGCCGGATCGGGGCCCAGGAGGGGCGCGGGTGAGAGGACGCCGTCGACGAACGAGGGGACCGCGGTGACGGCGGGGCACCCCGCGACGGCCTCCTGCCACCGGGTGGCGTGGACCTGCTCGCCGGAGAGGCGCGAGAGCGTGGGCAGGAGCCACCGGGACGGGATGCGGTGTCCGCCACCCCGCATCGACCCGCGGGGGAACGAACACAGTCGTCGGTTCGCGCCCGCCGACAGGGCCAGTTGGAGGACCCGGTACCGCTCGTCGAGCAGTTCGGAGGCGGGTGGCTCGACCGCTCCCTCGGGCAGCAGCGGATCGGGTCGGTGCAGGACGGGTAACAGTCCCTCGGCCATGCCCACCACGCACACCGTGTCGAGGTCCCGGCCGACCGCGTCGTCGATCGGGCCCAGGCTCACGCCCGCCCCCTCCTCGCCGACCCGCTCGGTGATCGAGTCCAGCCGGGTGGACACGGCTCCGACGATCCGCTCGCGGGTGATCGCGGGCGAGAGGGTGTCGAGGTCGGCGAGAGATCCCACCGCGGCCTGCACCGCCGCGCGGTCGGGGGTCTGCCGGAAGAGGGAGGTGAGCAGGGTGTCCAGCGTCTCTCCGACCTCGGACCAGGTCCGTGCGGACTCGAGGGCGCCGAGGGTCGACCTGATCCTGTCGACCAGGTGTAGCAGCGCCGCGCCGGCCGCCCGGTCGGAGTCGGTGAACCCGTCCCCGGACTGATCACCACGGTCCGCGAGGTGGTCGGCCAGGCGGGTCCAGTCGCCCGCTCCAATGACCGGGACACGCATGCGGGTGAGCATCTCCAGCCGACGGGACGAGACCGCCGTGCCCCGGTCGTCGAGGAGTGCCACGGCCCCCTCGGCCACGATCGAGAGCAGGTCGGCGCGCGGCATGAGGTCCGGGTCGATCGCGAGCAGTCGGACGAGGGACCGGCCGGCGGTCGTGCGACCGAGATCGGTGGCGGAGGGTCCGTTGACGACGATCCCCGCCTCCGAGAACGCCCGGAGCAGCAGTCGGAGATAGGGGTCCGGCGACGGGTAATAGACGCCGATCCGGTGCCCCGGGAGCCCGTCCGCCAGGCGTGAGCGGACGAACCGGACCACCGCCCGCACCTCGTCATCCGGGTCCGACGCGTGCAGGACATGGGTTCCCGTGACGGCGCCGTCGCCGTCGGGCTCCGCCGCGGAGGCCAGGTGGTCGGCTCCCGTCCCGGGAATCGGCGTGACCCCGCGAGAGTGCAGGGCGGCGCGCAGACGTCGCTCGGCCTCCGTCCCCCTCAAGGGGGCCGCGAGGACCACGCGGCCGAGACCGTCCAGCCTCTCGATCGCGCCCGAGACGGCCTCGAACTGCGTGTAGTAGGCGGAGCCGGTCATCGCACGGGCCTGCTCTGACAACCGGAGCACCTCGCAATGGAGCCGGTTCTCCGCGGCCACCGATCCT
>NZ_JAALDW010000089.1:0-5818 GCF_014145055.1 Dietzia sp. DQ11-38-2 | reverse complement strand
CACCACTCTATGGGGCACTACTGGGAATGGCGGCCGACTTCTCCAACGGCGGCGACGCGGGCACTCCGGAGATGAAGGCACTGGCCAACGTCATCTACCGGAACTTCGCGGGCCAAACTCTGGAGCTGATTCACTGGCCGCTCGCCGGGTTCCAGAACCTCTGGCACGGCAGGCCGCACAACTACAGCGCGGGCACGAACGCGCAGCACAGGAACCACGTCCACTGGGCGCTGCCTGCCCCGCTGCAGGCAGCAGGGGTTGCTCTCGACCTGTCCGGCGGCGTGGTGTCCGTTGATCCTCGCCAGATCGTGGAGTCGATGATCGGCGATGACCTCAAGCGGGTCAAGGATCTTGCGCACGGGTTCTCCGGTGCCGGAGGCATGGTCGACACGGTTCCGGGCAAAGTCCACGATTCGATGGTCAAGCCGATGCTCGACACGCTGGTCAAGGCGTTCGAGGAGTTCGGCGGTGACCCGGGTGGCGCAGATGTGATGCGGTGGCGCCCGCTAGCGATGCAGGCACTCGCTCGGATGGGTTTCAGCCCTGAGCAGTACATCGACGCGATGATGCAGCAGATCCAGATCGAGTCCGGTGGCGTCCCGAACGTCATCAACAAGTGGGACTCGAACTGGCTCGCCGGCCACCCTTCGGGTGGTCTGCTTCAGGTAATCGAGCCGACGTACCGGCGCATCCGGGCCGCGTACCCGGACGCGTTCAAGGGCCTCCCGGACGACCACCTGCACCCGCTGACCAACCTCACCGCGGGTGTTGGTGCGGTGACGATGGACTGGGGTGGTCCTGGGAATCGTTGGCCCACCAAGCTCGGGTACGACCAGGGCGGGTGGCTGCCGCCGACTCCGGGCGGCTTCGGTGCGTTCTTCAATCACACGAAGGCGCCCGAGCCGGTGTTCACTGCCGAGCAGTGGTCGCTCCTGGAGCGTCAGCTGGGTCTGAATGTCGACCTGGTGGAGGAGCTGCGCCGTCTGGTGCTGGTCATCAACCGGGACGACGACGATCGCGAAGATCTCGCGGCGCAGGCGGTGTACGACGTGTTCGGTCGGGAGCCGATCGGGCCGGACCTGCACAAGGTGCTGCACGCCGGGCCGCGGGCCTGGAGTGAGACCGCCGCGCATCTGGAGCACATCGCCGCGACGGGTGAGTACCTGCAGAACGAGTGGTTCGCCGAGAGCTCGCAGCTCGCCGAGGCAGCTCGCGCGGTGAACCGTGGCCAGGTGGGTCTGGCGAAATGGGCGGCCGCGTCCGAGGAGCAGGGCCGCATGGGCACCCCCGAGGAGTTCGCGCAGCACTACGGCCAGCAGGTCGGGGCGGAGCTCCTGGACGGCGCGCTCGGACTGGTGGGTCTGGACGGACTGATCGGTGGGCAGTGGAAGCAGTCGATCCGCGACTTCGCTGAGGTCGGCGGGTGGGAGTTGCCCGGGTTCGGGCCGACCCCGCTGCTCGACGGCGACGGGCGGGTGCCGGGCACTCGTCTGGAGCGTGTGGAGACCGCGGTCGCTGAGTCGACCGAGGCCGCCACGACCGAGGCGGCGGTGGCGGTGGCTGGCGCGACGCAGGCGCCGCGTCAGCCGATCACCATCGTCGGCGACAGCATCCCGGCCGACCAGGTCGAGGAGCTGCTCGGCCGCATTGAGGGTGTCGAGTTCGACATCACCCGCATGAAGGGTGAGCGGGCGTCCATCACGACGAGAAAGGTGCTCGCGTGAATTTCACCTACACGGGGATCGAGTCCTCGCCGTCGTCATGGCGCATCGCCGGTGACGGCGAGGGCCGCGAGGGCGTGGTCGTGGTGGCCGAGGGGCTCGAGGGGCTCGTCGCGGAGGTCAAGGTTCACACCGAACCGGCCGCCGCGGCGACCGGGATGCGTCCACTCGGGTTCGACGTCGAGGAGATGAATGGCACCCTGTCCTATCTCGTCGGGGACGATTTCCTCGCCGCCGACAGCGGCCTGGGCGACGGCCCCGACGTGGTGGATGCGATCTACCGCCGGTGGCGGGCAGCGTGGACCCTGAACCCGCTGCACCCCGCCGGCGGCGGTCTGCTCACCGCTCACGCCCCCGGCAAGCCCGCGCTGTCCACGCGGGTGCGGGCGACGAAGATGCCGGGCCCGGAACGCTCACCGGACGCCCCGTCCGGTGACTGGGTGGCCGGGGAGATGGACATTGTCTCCGACTTGGGGATCTGGGTCGGAGAGGACGAGCCCGTCGCCCCGGGCCGGGTGTGGCGTAATTCCGGGGATCTGCCGGTGTACCCGCAGATCCACTGGACGGGGTCGGGCAAGTCGTTCACCCCTCCCGGGTTGTCGACGCCGGTGGCGCTGCCGTCGACGTCGACTCCCCTGGTGCTGGACACCGACCCGGCCACGGGCGGCGTCATCCGCGCCGATGCCCCTGGCGGGGAGCTCGACCATCCGGCGTGGCGGGCGATGCGGGGCCGGCGGGTGCCGCGGCCGATCGAGATCGGCGGCACGTCGGAGGGCTGGGTGCTCGACGGCTGCTCGATGTCGTGCCGGGTGTTGGTGCTGGATCCGTGGGCGTGGTGAGGGGGCGGCATGTCTGACTGGTCTCAGGAGCGCGCTGACACCATCGCCGCCGGCGACATCGTGTTCAAGCTGCTCGACAAGGAGATCCAACCGGCCGCGGACCTGCACGGCGCGCTGCGCTGGGAGGCTCCGGACACGGTCAACGAGGTCGGGGTGTTCACCGGCGAGTGGGGCGGCGACCATGCCGCGACGGGCGCGTTCATCCCTACCGATCTCGCCGCAGTGGATCCGCAGGCCGGGTGGCGGGCCCTGGTGGACGAGGCGCAGTGGATCCTGGTCCAAGCCGGGCCGTCGTGGCGTGACCGGCTGGTCTACCGGGTCGGGCGGATCCGCGACCATCACGGCCGCCGGGACGACCGGATCGAGGTCGAGGCCGAGAGCCTGTACCGCCACGTGGAGAAGATCGCGTGCCGCTCCGACCCGAGCTCGCCCACCCTTGCGGTGCAGGCCAAGTACCGCGACTCGCGCCGAGGGGAGTCCAAGCGGGTCCTGAAGGACTACCTGCTGGTGAACCTGCTGCGGGACTTCCAGCCGGGTGGGATTTCCGGCTGGGACCAGTGGGCGCCATCGGCGTGGTCGGGGATCCTGCCGGACCGGTGGCCGATCATGGTCAACCCGCGGATGTCGGCGATCATCACCGCCTACACCCACCTGGATGCCCGCTTCGACATGGCCGGCGACCTGTTCGCCGAGACCCTCGACGCGGCCGGCCTACTGCTCACGACCGACCTGTGGCTGGAGGGTGACCCGCAGCCGTTCCCCGAGTACTGCACGCTGACCAAGCCGACGCTGATCCTGGACGTGGTGCCGCGCGGGTTCGACACCTCGGTCACCGGGCACATCGGGGACATGCTCAAGGGGCTGACCCGGTCGTTCTCGACCGAGCAGAACTCGCCGATCCTCGAGCTCGGCGACCGGCCGCTGACCCACGCCGAGGTGCTGCCGTGGGTGGTGTGGCGGCCGAAACACATGCACGTGACCTCCGAGTTCACCATCACCAAGTCCACGGACTGGCGGTCCACGGTCGGGGGACGCTCGCCGGAGGCGATCAACCGGATGATGGCCGGGACGACGAAGTCGATCTTCTCCGGTATCGGCGCGGCTCTGGCGGCCGCGGTTCCGGTGTTCGGGCCGCTGCTGGTGGCCGGCGCGGCGATGCTCGGCGAGTGGGTCTCCGACCTCACCCAGGACCGACTGTTTGCGTGGTCGTCGTGGATCAACCTCGCGCGCCGTGATGCCCACGGGCGGCTCGCCTACCGCGACCAGGTGCACGCCGGTGACGGCTGGTCGCTGCAGGCGATGCAGCAGGGCTTCGCGGCCCTCGCCGCTGGCGCCGGATCGATCTCTGTGGCCTTCGACGTCGACCGATCGGCCCCGTACCGGATGTTCCGGGACTTCCGGGCGGGGGACCAGTGCGGTGCGGAGCATCGCGGCCTGGTGTTCGCCAGCTACATCGAGTCCTGCTCGATCGGTGCCGAGCGTGGCCGACCGTTCCAGACCGTGGCGCTCGGTGACCCGGCAGGCCGCGAGTCCCCCGTGCGGGCGCTGGCGATCTCCGTCAAGGGCATCGCCAACGCCCTGGCCCGAGTCAAGACCTTCATCCAATGAGAGGAACCGCGGTGGACCTGGACCTGCTGTACCCGTATGAGACTTCACCGGAGTTCCACCCGCTGTCGTGGGTGTTCTTCCACGCCGGCGGGGTCCAGATGGACATCGAGCAGTGCGACGCCCTCGCGAAGCACGTGTTCGGAGATCTCGGCTGCGACGGCCCCGGGTCGGCGTCCGAGCCGTCCATCAAGTACGACTCCTTCGGCTCCGGTGGGGCTCCGTGGGAGCAGGGGGCGTGGATCCCGCGGGAGAAGCGCCGGCGCCCGGTGCGCACGACGATGCCGGACAAGCCGGTGACCGAGATGGACGAGGACGAGTTCGTCGAGGCGCAGCAGGCGATCGTCATCGGCGCGGCAGTGCGCCGGGCCCAGGCCGCGGATGCCGCCGACGACTACACCCCGCCGAAGGACGGTGACACCGGTGGGCGTTGACCTGTCGGGGGGCTCGTCCCCCACTGTCCCCGAGCGCGGCCGAGGTCTGCTTGAGTCAATCCTCGACGACGTCACCACGGTCGCCCAGGCGCTCGCCCAGGGCGTCGACGGGCTCATCCGCGGTGTGATCGACATGGTGCTGGGCCGCTACGAGGGCGACATCCCCGCGTTCGTGGACGGCCAGGAGGCGCTCAGCAACCGCCTGGAGCTGCTGGGCAAGATGGGCTACTGCGCAGTGGTGATGGAGCAGGGGTTCCGGCTGGGCCCCGGCCGAAACCGCGCGTTGCCGTTCAACAAGATGCTCGGCCCGAACCAGGACGCCGAGCTGGTGACCGTCTCCCGACAGCACCCCGGGCTGGGCTCGACGTTCCGTACCGAGGCGTGCATCCGGCTCGACCGCGAGGGCGCATGGGACGCCACAGCGTTCTTCTCCCACGGCGGCGACGGCTACAACAACGGCTTCGCCGAGATCGCGGTCCTGCGCCCCGACTTCACGGTGTACTCGCTGGCCACGATCCCGCTGACCCAGGGCAAGTCGGGAGGGCTCGCACCGAACGGTGGCGACCCCGTGGTCATCCCCACCTCGTTCGTCGTCCCGGAGCCGGGCTACTACGTGCAGGTCCGGTTCCGGTACAGCGTGGCGGTCGGTATCCGAACGGTCCGCGGTGGCTCCCGCTACAACCGCCTGATCGTCACCCAGTGGTCCGAGCGGGTCGAGAACGACGACGTCTCCGAAGAGGAAACCGGGATCAGCGACGACGGCTCCCCCGCCGACCCATGACCGATCGCCCGCACGACCGGCTCGACCAGCCCGCTTACCACGACTGAAAGCGAGGACCTGATGCGCACAGTGACCATCAGCCTGGAGGACATCACCGGAGTCCCCGCGCAGGACGGTGACGTCGTGTGGGTGTCATCCCCGGTTCGTCGGCCCGCAAACGGCCGCACCCTCATGCCACGTGAGCAACCCGTCGACCTGGTGGCCGGACAGGGCTCGGTAGAGGTCCACCCGGGCCCACTGCATGTGCGGTTCGACCTGGCCGGCGTGACGTTCCGCGAAGGCCCCACAGCGCGGGTAGTCGTCCCCGAGGGCGAGGGCGCGGCGACGCTGACGGAGCTGCTGTCGGCGGCGACCGACTGGACCCCGGAGGAGATGTCGGAGTTCGCCCGGCTGCGGGCCGAGGCGGTTGCCGCCGCGCAGCGCGCCGCGACCGACCGG
>NZ_JAALDW010000088.1:0-3691 GCF_014145055.1 Dietzia sp. DQ11-38-2 | reverse complement strand
CACGCCGCGACGGACAGGGGCAGCCACCACGCCGCGAGCCGGGCCCATGTCCGTCCGGGTCGGAACATCAGCCACCAGAGGATCGCGGGGAGGCAGGCGATGGCGGTCGCGGCCGCGTTGACCGCCCCCATCATCGCCAGGGCCAGCGCGGCACCGGCCCCGCCCCGTCGCGGGGACAGGCGTCCCTGCAGGACCCGCACCACCGGGAGCAGCACCCACGGGGCCAGTGCGACGGGCCAGATCTCGGAGGAGATCGACCCGAGGTCGCCGATCATTCGCGGGGCGAGGGCGTAGAGGATCCCGGCCATCACCCGGGTCCGGCGCGTACCGATCCGCAGGGCGGCCGCCACCCGGACCACACCGACGTAGGCGACCGTCAACAGGACAGCCCACCACAGGCGTTGGGTCAGCCAGGCGGGCATCCCGACCAGGTCGAACAGCACGAAGAACGGCCCCTGGGGGAAGAGGTACCCGTACGCCTGGTTCTGGACCTGACCGCCGAACGACAGCCCGGTCCACAGGTGGGTGGCCTGCGCGAGGAAGCGACCCGGGTCCACGACGAGGTCGTACTTGGTGTCGGGGACGACCAGACCCGGGGCCTGCAGGCAGGCAAGGAGGAGAAACGCGAAGAAGGCGACGACCGCGTCGCGCGCGCCTGCACCGAGACGGATCCCGCGGGTCACCTCGGCCGGCGCGGGGAGGGACTAGCGGGCGCCGTACTCGACCTGGCCCAGGAGGGCCTGGTCCGCAGGCGGCTGGGGGACCTCCGGGATGGAGTTCTCGGCCATCGCGGAGCTGGCGCCGAAGGCGACGATGCCGCCGAGGACGATTCCGCCGACTGCGCTGGCGAGCGCTCCGGTACCGAAGCTCATCGAGTTCTCCCTGCGGGTCACGAGAATGGTGTGCACTGGCGGGTGCCGCGAGGCATGCCGATGCCGAAAGGGTATCACCCGGCACACCACGGATCGTGTGGAGTGTCGCCCACAACTACTTACTGGCCGGTAAGTTGGTGTGGGACACGACACCACGTCCCGCCGGAAGGAGTCTCGTGACGACGGGGACGAAACGGATCCCACGCGCGATCCGCGAACAGCAGATGCTGGACTCGGCCATTCGCGTGTTCTCCGATCTCGGCTACCGGTCGGCGTCGATGGACACCATCGCCAAGGACGCCAAGATCTCCAAACCGATGCTGTACCTCTACTACGGCTCCAAGGAGGAACTGTTCTCCGCGTGCGTCACCCGCGAGTCCGGGCGGCTCATCGAGCACCTCACCTCCGCGGCGACCAGCGGCACCGGAGCACGCCACAGTCTGGAGAACGTCGTGGAGGCGTTCCTCGACTACGTGGACGACCACACGGATTCGTGGAACGTCGTGTACCGCCAGGCCGTCGCCGAACCCGCGTTCAGCGAGGAGGTCGAGAAGACCCGTTCCGTCCTGGTGGATCTCACCACCGACCTGCTGGCGCAGAACTCGGTGGACGGGCGCAGTCGCGAGGTGCTCGAAGTGGTCGCCACGGCGCTGGTCGGGGCCGGCGAGGCGGTCGCCGACCGCGTCGCGCACCGGTCCACACCCAAATCGGTGGCCGCGGGAGTGGTCGTCGAACTCGCGTGGCGGGGCCTCGCCGGGGATCCCGCCAGATCACTCGCCGTCGAGTCACCCACAACCGCGTCACCCACCACCCCTAAAGAGGAGAAGCCGTGACCACCACGTCCACTGCCACCACCCGCAGCGCATCGCAGGGGGCCAAGACCCTCACCCCGTTGGACCTGGCGGGCGGATTACCCTCCCTCATCTCGGATCTGCCGACCGTTCTGCGTGGTCTCCGGATCGTCCGCACCTCCCGGGGGACCGACAAGCTCTCCATCGGCCGCAGGTTCCAGGAACTGGCGGCCTCACAGCCGGACGCCCCCTTCATGCGGTTCCTCGGCTCCGAGCTCTCCTACGGGGAGACGAACCGACGCGCCAACCGCGTCGCCGAGGTGCTCAAGGCCCGCGGGGTCCGGCGCGGCGACACCGTGGGGATCTGCATGGTCAACCGGCCCGAGGTCATGTTCGCCATCCTCGGTGCCGTCAAGGTGGGCGCCTCGGTGGGCCTGCTCAACCACCACCAGCGTGGTGAGGTCCTGGAACACTCGCAGAAGATCATCGACTCGAAGGTCGTCCTGATGGGCGCGGAGTGCGCCGAGGCCGCCGCGTCCATCCCCCGGGAGAAGTGGCTCGGCGAGTTGATCGCCGTGGGCTCCGAGTCCGACCTCCCCTTCCGGGGCTTCAGCGCCGGCCACCGCCCGGACGAACTCTCCGATCTGACCTGGCTCGAGGACGAGATCGAGGCATTGGGTTCGGACGCCGGCACCACCAACCCGCCAGAGGCCGACGAGACGCTCGGCGACGAGACCGCGTACTACGTGTTCACCTCCGGCACCACGGGTCTGCCCAAGGCCTCGACCATGTCCCACTACCGCTGGAACCGGGCCCTGGCCGGCTTCGGCCTCTCCGGCGTCCGGCTCAAGAAGGACGACGTCCTGCTGTGCCCGCTGCCGATGTACCACAACAACGCGCTCACGGTGGCCCTCGGTTGCGTGCTCGCCGCCGGCGCGTGCCTGGCCGTCGAGGAGCACTTCTCCGCGTCGAAGTTCTGGGATCAGGCCCGCGCCGCCCGCGCCACCGCGGCCATCTACATCGGCGAGATCTGCCGCTACCTGCTCAACCAGGAACCCGGCCCCGGCGACCGCGACCACTCCATCCGGGTGATGACGGGCAACGGATTGCGCCCCGAGATCTGGGAGGAGTTCCAACAGCGCTTCGGCGTGGACCGGATCTGTGAGTTCTACGCCGCCAGCGAGTGCAACATCGCGTTCGTCAACGCCTTCAACGTCGCCAAGACCACCGGCTACTGCCCGATGGACTTCGCGATCGTGGACTACGAC
This sequence comes from Dietzia sp. DQ11-38-2, assembly GCF_014145055.1. Lineage (NCBI taxonomy): Bacteria > Bacillati > Actinomycetota > Actinomycetes > Mycobacteriales > Dietziaceae > Dietzia > Dietzia sp. DQ11-38-2. Next base: position 760 of record NZ_JAALDW010000088.1, on the reverse strand, counting down.
CCAGACACCGGAGAGCCCCGCCGTGGCGCGGACGGCCGGCTGACCAAGGTGGGCAAGGGCGGCACCGGGCTGTTGATCAGCGGCATCTCCGACACCCAGCCCTTCGACGGCTACACCGACAAGGAGGCCACGGAGAAGAAGATCATCCGCGACGCCTTCAGCGACGGTGACGCCTGGTTCGTCTCCGGCGACCTCATGATGGACCAGGGCCTCAAGCACGCCTCGTTCGTCGACCGCCTCGGCGACACCTTCCGGTGGAAGGGCGAGAACGTGGCGACCACCGAGGTGGAGGCGGCCGTCAGCGCTCGCCACGAGGTCGACCAGGCCGTGGTCTACGGCGTGCCGGTGCCGGGCGCCGACGGCAAGGCGGGCATGGCCGCCGTGCGGCTGCACGACAAGTCCGACTTCGACGGCGCCGCGCTCGCGGAGCACCTGCGCAGGTCGTTGCCGTCGTACGCGGTTCCGCTGTTCATCCGGCTCTCCAAGGAGCTCGAGGTGACGTCCACCTACAAGAGCCGCAAGACCGAACTGCGCGAGCAGGCGTTCGACACCTCCCAGTTCGACGACCCGCTCTACGTCCTGTCGTCCGACAAGGGATACATCCCCTTCTACGATGGGGCGGAGAACGACGTCGTCGCCGGCAAGGCCTGAAGCCGGGGGCACCCCGAAGGAGGTCCCGCCGCCGCATGCCGTCTCCCCGCATGCCCGACCGCCGCGTGCCCGACCACCGTCATGTCCGCCGCCGCGCGCGTGGCGGCCG
>NZ_JAALDW010000087.1:0-2785 GCF_014145055.1 Dietzia sp. DQ11-38-2 | reverse complement strand
CTGCGGTAGCGACCCGGCCGCCCCCGGCCGGGCTCCGGCCTGGCTCCGGCCGGCCGGGCGCGGTGGACGGGTCAGCCCGAGTTTCGCAGCGCTGTGGCCAGGCCGTTCATCGTCAATTGGATGCCCGTGCGCACGTCGGGGTCGTGATCGCCCGCGCGGTAGCGCCGCAGCAGCTCCACCTGCAGCCTGTTGAGCGGTTCGAGATACGGGAACCGGTTCCGGACGGAGCGGGCGAGGGCCGGGTTGTCGTCCAGCAGGGTCTCCTGACCGGTCACGGCCAGCAGCATCTCGCGGGTGAGCTCGAACTCGTCGGAGATCACCCCGTGGATCCTCCTGCCCACCTCGGCGTCCGGGACCAGCTCGGCGTACCGGCCCGCCAGACTCATGTCGGCCTTGGCCATGACCTGGGCCATGTTGGACAGCGTGGTGCGGAGGAACGGCCAGTCCCGGTAGAGGCGGCGCAGTGTGGCCAGCCGCTCCTCGGCGTTGGCGCCCCCCGCGTCGTGGCCCTCCGAGTCCGTGGGCCCGCCGTCGTCGATCCAGCGCTTCAGGGCGCTGCCCACGCCGAACCAGCCGGGCAACATCACACGGGACTGCGACCACGACAACACCCACGGGATCGCCCGGAGGTCGTCGACCGAGGAGGTCTGCTTCCGGGACGTGGGGCGGGAGCCGATGTTGAGCTCGCCGATCTCGCTGAGCGGGGTGGAGGTGGTGAAGTACTCGATGAACCCCGGGTCCTCGTGGACCAGCTCGGCGTACGCCTCGCGACCGAGGCGGGCGAGGGCGGCCATCACCGCGTAGGCCTGCTCCGCGTCGTCCCCCAGACCCTCCACGTCGAGCAGCGAGACCTCGAGGGTGGCCGCCACCAGTGCCTCGAGGTTGCGGCGGGCCCGGACGGGCTCCGAGTACTTGGCGGAGATGATCTCCCCCTGTTCGGTGATCCGAAGCGCGCCCTGCACCGCGCCCGGGGGCTGCGCGAGGATCGCGTCGTAGGAGTTCCCGCCGCCGCGCCCCACCGCGCCGCCGCGGCCGTGGAAGAAGCGCAGGTGCACATCGGCGCGTGCGGCCGCGTCGACCAGAGCGAGCTCGGCCTCGTACAGCGACCAGTTGGCGGCGAGGTACCCCCCGTCCTTGTTGGAGTCCGAGTAGCCCAGCATGACCTCGAGCACGTCCTCCTGGGAGCGCACCAGTGCGCGGAACTGGGGCAGCGCCAGCGCCGCGTCGAGCATCCGCGCCCCGCCGGCGAGGTCGTCGATGGTCTCCAGCAACGGGATGAGGCGCACGGTCGACCGGGGTTCGTCCGGGCTACCGGAGAACAGTCCGACCTCCTTGAGGAGGATGGCGGGTTCGAGCAGGTCGGAGACCGAACCGCACATCGACACGATGTAATGGGGCACCACGTCCGGTCCGAGCCCGGCGACCGCTTCCGCGGCCGCACGCAGGACGCCCATCTCCTTGTCCGCGAACTCCGAGAGCTCCGCACGGACGCCCAGCAGCGGGCGATCGTGGGAGAGCTCGGCGAGCAGGAGCTCGACACGGGCGTCCTCGTCGAGAGCCGAATAGTCCTCGGACACCCCGGCGAGCGCGAACAGCTCGGTGAGCAGGTCCTCGTGCGACTCCGAGTTCTGGCGCATGTCCAGGGACTGCAGGTGGAACCCGAACGAGTTCAGCGCCCACCGCAGGTCCCGCAGTCGCGGGGCCCGCAGCAGGTCTGACCCCACCGCGGAGAGTCCGGCGTCGATGGTCTCGAGGTCCGCCGCCATCTCCTCCGGGTCCTCGTACGGGGGATCGTCGTCCAGGCCGATGAGACGCCCGGCGGACAGGAGTACCGAGCGGGGCAGCGACGACCCGGTCGCGCGGGCACGCGCGGCGAGCCGACGACGGACCACGCGGACCGCCTGGCGGAACGGTACGTCCTCCCGGGCCGGGCTCCCCTCGACCTGGGTGTCCTCGAGGGAATCGGCCAACGCGGCTATCCCCGGGTCGACCTCGACGATCCGGGCCGACATCGACAACTCGCGTTCGAGGAGTCGCAGCTGCTCGGCGTAGTGACCGTGCAGCAGCTCGGCCGCCCGGTCGGTGGCGAACCGCACCACGTCACCCGTGACGTACGGGTTGCCGTCGCGGTCGCCGCCGATCCACGAACCGGGCCGCACCACCGCACGACCCCCGCACCCGAGGCGGTCGTCGATCTGGGCGTTGAGCGGCGGGATCACCTCCAGCAGGGTGGCCTCGTAGTACTGCAGACCGGCCATCACCTCGTCCTCGATGTGGGGACGCTCGTTACGGATGAGAGCGGTCTGCCACAGCGCGAGCACGAGGCGGCGCAGCTCGAGCTCGATCTCCGCGATCTCCGCCTCCGTCACCGGGTCCTGGTCCCTCGAGCGCAGATCGTCCCGGCGACCCATGAGGAGATGCACCCGGCGGGTGGCCTCGAACACCATCCGGCGACGGGTCTCCGTGGGGTGCGCGGTGAGCACCGGGGACACGCGGGCGGTCGCCCGCACGGCGGCCAGTCGCTCGTCGTCGTCCGCCGCCAGCAGGTCCGCGACCCGGGTCCACGTGACCTCCAGGTCCCCGTCGGGCGGCGACTCTCCCGCGGCCCGGTGGATCCGCCTGCGGCGCTCCTGATGCAGGTCCTCCGCCACGTTGGCGAGCAGGGCGAACAGGGAGAACGCGCGGATCACCGGAATGGCGTCGGCGGCGCTGATGTCCTTGAACAGGGCGGACACCTCGTCCCTGTCGGCCTCCGAGCGCCGGACCGCGAACGCCGTCCGGCGGA
>NZ_JAALDW010000008.1:0-7321 GCF_014145055.1 Dietzia sp. DQ11-38-2 | reverse complement strand
GTGCTGCGGCGGTCGTCTTTGTCACCGTCGCCGTGCTCACCACCGGACTCGCGGTCGACCCGACCGCGCGGCTCGTGGGGTCGCTCGCATGGCTGGTGGTCCCGGCCGGGCTCGGTGGCTATGGGGCGTACATCCTCGCCCTGCGCCGCCTCGGCGCCACGCCCACGAGCATGCTGCTCTACCTCACCCCTCCGGTTTCGGCGATCTGGGCGTGGGCGATGCTCGGCGACCGGGTCGGGGCACCCCAACTCATCGCGATGGGGCTGGGGGTCGTGGCGGTCCTGCTCGCGGCGGACTCCGGTTCGTTTGCGCGCCGGGGCGACGGGGCCGAGCCCGCTCACCTGTCTCAGGTGCCGCAGAAGGTGACGTGAGGAGAGGCGTCGGGCGGGGCCGGGCTGGCGTACCGCTGAAGTCCGGGACGCTCGGTGTAGGGATCGGTGACGACGACGAGGAGCTCGGAGAACGGCCCGAGATCACCCGCCGTCGCCGCGTCCAGGGCCTCCTCCACCAGGTGGTTGCGCGGGATGTACACGGGATTCGCGGCCGCCATCACCTCGACCGAGGGATCCAGCGTGCGCCAGCTCGCAAGCCATCCGTCCGCCAACTCCCCCACCAGCTCCCGCACTGCCGACGTGTCACCCGCCGCGGCCGGGATGAGCGCGCGGAAGAACGACGTGAAGTCGACCCGGGTCGCGGTGAGCAACCGCGAGAGTTCCTCCAGCAGCGGCTCGACCGGATCCGATTCGACCGCCTCCGACTCGGATCGGCCCGGCGCAGCGGGAAGCCCCAGCTTGCGACGCATCCCCGCGGTCCAGGCCGCCTGATAGCGAGCGGGGAACGTGCCCAGAGAGGCCGTCAGCGTCTCGACGGCCGCGTTCTCGTCGTCGTCGACCAACGGGACCAGGGTCTCGGCGAACCGCGCCAGGTTCCACTGCATGATGGGCGGCTGGTTTCCGTAGGCGTAGCGGCCCTGGGTGTCTATCGAGCTGAACACGGTGGCCGGGTCGAATGCCTCCATGAACGCACAGGGGCCGTAGTCGATGGTCTCGCCGGAGATCGTGGTGTTGTCCGTGTTCATCACCCCGTGGATGAACCCCAGGAGCATCCACTGCGCCACGAGGGAGGCCTGGGCGTCGAGGACCGACTCGAACAGACCGAGATACCGGTTCTCGGCCTCCGCCGCCTGCGGATGGTGGCGCGTGATGGCGTGGTCGGCCAGCCTGCGCACCAGGTCGAGGTCTCCGGTGGAGCGCGCGAACTGGAAGGTGCCCACCCGCAGGTGACTGCCCGCGACGCGAGCCAACACGGCGCCCGGAAGGGGTTGATCGCGGTGCACGGCCACCCCGGTGCCGACCACCGCGAGCGCCCGCGTGGTGGGCACACCCAGCGCGTGCATGGCTTCGCTGACGAGGTACTCGCGGAGCATCGGCCCGACGGCCGCCAGGCCGTCCCCTCCCCGGGCGAACGGCGTGCGCCCGGACCCCTTGAGGTGCAGGTCGCGCCCGTCCGCCAGCTCGCCCATCAGCAGGGCCCGCCCGTCGCCCAGTCGCGGCGAGTAGCCCCCGAACTGGTGTCCCGCGTACGCCTGCGCGACCGGGGTGGCGCCGGCGGGGACGTGCGTGCCGGTCAGCAGTCGTAGTCCCTCCTCCGACCGGAGATAGTCGGGATCGATCCCCAGCTCGTCGGCCAGCGGGTCGTTGAGGGCGAGTAGTCGCGGGGTCGGGGCCTCGGCCGCCGTCCACGGCACGCCGAGATCGGGAAAGCCGCGGGCGAAATCGTCGCCGAGCCGCACGCCGGACCGCTCCTGGGAAGTCATACCGTCAACGGTACGGCTCCGTCGCGGGGTGGTCGGCCCGTCCGCTCCCGCCCTCCGTGACGGTGCCGAGCCGTGCGAGGTCCTCCCGCAGTGCCGCGATGTCCGCCGATAACCGGCTGACCTGAGCCTGAGTCGCGGACTGGTTGACCTCATCCTGCTCGCTGACCCGGTCCACGATCCACGAGGCGAGCGTGGCCGTGACGACGCCCAGCAGGGCGATCCCGGCGAGCATCAGTCCCGTCGCGATCATCCGGCCCGTCGGGGTCACCGGCGCGATATCCCCGTACCCGACCGTCGTGACGGTGACCACCGCCCACCACAACGCCTGACCGTAGGTCTCGATCGACGCTCCGGGAGCACCGCGCTCCGCATCCAGAATCGCCAGGGAGGACACGATCAACAGGACCGACGTCGACCCCGCGGCGTACGCGATCACCTGGCCGCGCACAGCCGTCCCCGCCGAGCGGTGCATGATGCTCAGCAGCATCATCAGACGGAGGAGGCGCAACGGCCGGAGCATCGGCAGGGCGATCACCACCAGTTCGTACCAGTGCGTGAACAGCCACCGACCCCGCGGTCTCGCCAACGCCAGTCGCACCGCGAAGTCCACCGCGAAGAGCACCCAGGTCCCCACCATCACGATCTCGGTGACCACGCCCCCTGTGCCCTCCGGGTTCACCAGCACCGAGACCGCGTAGGCGGCGAGGAAGGCCAGGGCTGCGCCGATCAAGGGCCATTCCGTCAGTTCCGCCCACCGTTTCTCCGTCACCTCTCGATGATGACCGACTCCGGGGGCGAAGGCGGCGAACGTGACGGCATGGTTACCGATCAGCGGTTCAGGTTCATTTGAGGGATGGCACGGCGTACATTCCTCACAACCGACGAGTCGCCCCGTGCATCGCCAGATGTAGAGAGACGGGGCGGCGTACGCGCCATGCATCACCGACCGGAACCGAGGTAGCCCCATGACGGCCAACGCGGTGGGACTCGCCCTGCTCATCCTGGGACTGGCGCTGCTTATCGGCAAGATCATCCGCGTCAAGGTGGGGATCGTCCAGTCACTGTTCCTCCCCAGTTCGATCGTCGCCGGAGCGCTGCTCCTCCTCCTGGGCCCCGAGGTGCTGGGCCGGATCGGCGGCCCCTGGGGGGAGAACGGACTGTTCACCGAACCGATGGTGGAGGTGTGGTCCTCGCTGCCGGGGCTTCTGATCAGCGTCATCTTCGCCACCATGTTCCTCGGCCAGAAGCTCCCGACCGCGAAGCGGGCCGTGAAGCTCGTCGGCCCCCAGCTCTCGCTCGGCGTGTCACTCGCCTCCGGGCAGTACGTCGTGGGTCTGCTGCTCGCGGCGCTGATCCTCGTCCCGACGTTGGCGGCGGCGCCGATGACCGGCGCGCTCATCGAGATCGGGTTCGAGGGCGGCCACGGTACCGCTGCCGGGATGCGACCGGTGTTCGACGAGCTGGGCTTCGGCGAGGGCGCCGACCTCGCCGTCGGTCTGGCCACCGTGGGCATCGTGGGCGGGATCGTCATCGGGATCGGGTTGATCAACTGGGCGGTGCGCACCGGACGGACGGAGATCGTCACCGGGAGCGCCAAGATGTCTATCGAGGAACAGAAGGGGCTCTTCCGCGAGGACGAGTACTACTCCGCCGGCAAGATGACGTCCCGCCCGTCCTCGGTCGAGCCGTTGTCGCTCCACATCGCAATCGTCACCGTGGCGATCCTCGTCGGCCTCGTGATCCTGGAGGGCCTGCGCTGGATCGAGCAGGCGACCTACGCGTCGATCATGCTCGACGACAACACGCCGCTGGAGATCTTCGCCTACGTCCCCCTCTTCCCCATCGCCCTCCTCGGTGGCGTGATCGTGCAGTTCGTGGCCACCAAGGCCGGGTTCGCGCACGTGATCGACGCCCAGATCATGTTGCGGATCCAGGGGTGGGCGCTCGACTTCCTCATCGTCGCCGCCATCGCCACCCTGTCCCTCCAGGCGATCGGAGAGAACATCGGTGTCTTCGTGATCCTGGCGGTCGCGGGGATCGTCTTCAACGTCGCCGTCTTCCTGATGCTGGCGCCGCGGATCATCGGTCGCTACTGGTTCGAGCGCGGTATCGGCGACTTCGGCCAGTCGATGGGCGTCACCGCCACGGGCCTCATCCTCATGCGGGTGGTCGACCCGCAGGCGGAGAGCCCCGCGTTCGAGGCGTTCGGTTACAAGCAGCTGGTCTTCGAACCGTTCTTCGGCGGTGGCCTCGTCACCGCGATGGCGGTCCCGATCATCTTCCTCACCGGCGTCTGGCCCCTGTTCTTCGTGATGCTCGCGGCCTTCCTCGTGGCGCTGCTCTCCGGCTTGTTCTACTTCCGCCCCAGGGAGATGCGGGACCGGGCGGAGTGGGAGAGGGAGAAATCCGAGGGGCGCGAGCCCGCGCGGGAGTAGGTTCCCGGCCTGTCGGCCCCCGCGTGCAGCGGTGGTGACCTCTCGCCGCCGGCCCTAGGCTCAGCGGCACCCGACCCCTCGCGAGGAGGACGCACGGTGTCGCCACCTTCTACTGAGATCCGCACCGCGGACCCCCGGGCGAGCCGGCGTCTGGTCCTGTCCGGGTTCCTCTTCGGTTGCGGGATCGCCGGGTCGGTGATCGATCTGTTCGTCTTTCACCTGCTCCTGCAGTGGCACCACTTCTACGACCTCTCCACCCCCAACGTCGCCCTCCTGGCGGACGGGCTGTTCCACGGCGCCACCTGGCTCATCACCGTGTGGGGCCTGTTCATGCTGGGGGAGGTCCGGCACACGATGGTCGTCCCGTGGGGGCGGTGGTCCGGTGCGGTCCTCACCGGAGTCGGCGCGTTCCAGCTGTTCGACGGGATCGTCTTCCACAAGATCCTCCGGGTCCACCAGATCCGCTACGGCGTCGACCTGTTCGTCTACGACCTGGTGTGGATCTCCTCGGCTGTTGCTCTCCTCCTGGCAGGACTGTTGATCCTGTGGCGGACCGCGGTTCCCCCGGAGCGGACGCCGACGTCCCGCCCTTCCCGGGACTGAGTCCGGTGACCCACGATCACGCGCATCCCGAACCCTCCTCCTGGCCGATGCCCGAGGTACTCGGCGTTCCCCTGATCGCGATGGCGGCGGCCGCCTACCTGATGGCTGCCGGTCGGCACCGTCGCCGAGGCCGGTGGCCCCGATATCGGACCGCGTTGTGGATCGCGGGGCTGCTCTGCCTGGGGGCGGCGTGGGTCGGCCCCCTCGCCTCCGCGGCACACTCGGGGTTCACCGCCCACATGGGAGTCCACCTTCTCATGGGCATGCTGGCACCGCTCCTTCTGGTGCTCGCGGCCCCGGTGACCCTCGCGCTGAGGACTCTGCCCACCCGGCACGCCCGGGTCGTCTCGCGCGTGCTGCGGTCCCCGCCGGCGCGGGTGCTCACCCATCCCGTCGTCGCGGCCGTGCTCAACGCGGGGGGCCTGTGGGTGCTCTACACCACCGACCTCTTCGCGCTCATGCACGAGTCACACGCGGTCCACGTCCTCGTCCACCTGCACGTGTTCCTCGCCGGCCTGCTGTTCACCGTGGCGATGATCGGGCCGGACCCGAACCCGCACCGCGCGAGCTTCCGGACACGCGCGGTGGTCCTGGTCCTGTTCATCGGCGCGCATTCGATTCTCGGCAGGTGGTTGTACGGGCACCCCCCGGCCGGCATCGACCCGGCGGACGCCAGGGTCGGGGCCCAGCTCATGTTCTACGGCGGTGAGGTCATCGACCTCGCGCTCATCGTCCTGCTCTTCACCGGCTGGTACCCGGGCTCACGACTGCGGGACCGGTTCCTCCCCGGAAATCCCGCTCTCGCCCGTTCCACAGATCATCTCGCCGGACGGTCCGGCGGTTCCCCACAATCCGAGGAGACGACACGATGAGCGACAGCCGTGCACTACACCTCGCGCGAGCAGCCGGAGCCGGGGCCCTCGCCGGAGTAGTCGGGGCGGGCGTGATGACCCTCGGGGAGAAGGGTGAGCAGCTGCTCACCGGCCGCCCGAACTCGTACGTCCCCGCGCGCGCACTTCTCACGCTGCTGGGCCGGCGGCCCGGAGAGAGTGACCGCCCCGACACGTGGAACCACCTCATGCACTTCGGCACCGGGGCCGCACTCGGCGCTCTCCGCGGGGTCTGGGCGGTCACGGGAATCCGTGGGGTTCATGCGACGGGCTGGCATACGGTGATCCGGCTGGGCTTCGACCAGACCGTGGAGAACGCGACGGGGGTGGGGGCGCCTCCGACCTCCTGGCCTGTCCGAGAGCAGGTGGTGGACATGGCGCACAAGGCGGTCTTCGCCGCGGTCACGGGCGCCGTCTCGGAGCGAATCGTCGCTCCGACCCTTCGACCCTCGCGAGGCCGCACGAGCCACTAGTGTAAGGAAAGTCCCATTCCCAGTCCGATCCCGGGAGGAACCATGCGGAAGAAGTCGTGGAGCGATCTGTCTGACGGCCAGAAGGCCGCGATCCTGACACTGATGTCCATCCAGGTGTCGCTCGCGGTCACGGCGTGGACCGACCTGGCCTTCCGGCCCGCCGAGCAGGTGCGCGGTTCCAAGGGCAGGTGGGCCGCCGTCATCGCGGTCAACTTCGTCGGGCCCGCGTTGTACTTCTGGCGGGGACGGCGGAGGTGAGTTCCCGGGGACGACACGGGCTCGCCGCCGCCGTCCTCCTCGCCGTCGTCCTGTCCCTCGGTGCGTGCGCAGCGGGGCCCAACGTCGATGTCTCCCCGGAAGGCCTCGGATTCTGGTGGGGCCTGTGGCACGGGCTCATCCTGCCCGTGACCTTCATCATCTCCCTGTTCACCGACACCGTGACCATCTACGAGGTGAACAACAACGGCAACTGGTACGACTTCGGTTTCGTCCTAGGAATCGCGCTGTTCTCCGGCCCCGCGATGGCGGGTTCGCGACGACGTTGACGTCCGGCACCGGCTCGACAGGCGTCGCAGCCACGTGGCGGTCTCCGGCCCGACGTCCGGATCACGCTCACGGTCACGGTCCGGCCCACGGTCACGAAGGATCTCTGCTAGTCGGTCCTCGTCCAGACCCGACCACGCGACGTAGTCGGCCCACTCACTCTCGGTCATCGTAGCGTTCCCTGTCATGAGGTGAGCAGGTCGAACAGCAGGACGGCCCCTCGCCCCAGAAGGTCGACCGCGGCGGGACCCGGGGTGGTGACCTCGCCGATGACGACGGGCAGGGGGACGCTGACCATGATCACTCCCTCGTGGTCTCGGGGATGCTGCGGCGGTTGCGTCGGGCCAGCCCCAGGGCCAGGGTGCCGCCGAGGATCATGACCGCCGCAGCCCCGGTCAGCCAGCTCACGTCCGCGCCGGTGTCCCCGAGCACTCCTCCGGCGGTCGCCGTGCGGGGATCCCGAACACCGGGTTCGCCCGCGCGTCCCACCTTCGCCCCCGTTCCCGGCACCGCCGGGTCGGCGGGGGTCGACGGACCGGAGGGCCCGGAGGCATACGAGTA
>NZ_JAALDW010000086.1:0-1488 GCF_014145055.1 Dietzia sp. DQ11-38-2 | reverse complement strand
ACCCCGCCCACGGACCACGAGGCGATCACGCACACCGCGGCGAGGGCGAAGGCCGGACGAGCCGCGGCGGGCACCGCGACCCGTTGGAGCCGCACCGCGTCCCGGAGGGTCTGAGGGCCGGCGCCCGATGTCTCGGGCACCAGGAACACCACCCCGGCGAGCAGAGCGGCCAGTGCGGCGCCCATCACCACGTACGGGTGGACGAGGGGCGACGACGACGCGGTGGCCACCACGCCGGACAGCAGCACGCCGGCCGCGATCCCGAAATTGGTCGTGGAACTACTGGTGAGCGCACCGACGCGGGCGTTCCTGTCCGGATGCAGTTCGATGATCGCCGCCGCCGCCGATCCGGTGACCAACCCGACGCCCAGGCCCTGTACCACCCGCGCGGCGATCAGCCAGGCCACCGAGGGTGCGGCGGCGAGCCCGGCCATGCTCAACACCAGCAGCACGAGACCGGTGATCACCACGGGCCGACGACCGATCGCGTCCGACAGTCGCCCCAACAGCAGTAGTGGCACCAGGACGGCCAGTGCGTAGACCGCGTAGACGACCGTGATCATCGTCCCGCCGGTCCCCCACGCCTGCTGGTAGTCGACGTACAGGGGTGACGGCGTCGCGCTCGACATCAGCGCCGCGGTCACGACGAGCGCCATCAGGACGAACGGCGTCCACGAGCGGGGTGTGCTGTCCACGGGCGGTCCTGGGGTCGGGTCCACCACGACCGGAGTCCACACCGGCGGGCACCGGGAGTGGAGTGGAGGGGCGGGAGAGGAGGGAGTGGAGCCTAGGGGATTCGAACCCCTGACATCTGCCTTGCAAAGGCAGCGCTCTACCAACTGAGCTAAGGCCCCGTTCCGCAAAGCGTGAACGCCGGACCGCGGCGGGCGATCCGGCGTCTGCCGTGCGGGGGTGGGCCTAGGAGGACTTGAACCTCCGACCTCCAAATTATCAGTTTGGCGCTCTAACCACCTGAGCTATAGGCCCTCGTACCGAAGCGTTAATCTACCCGACGCCCTCGCCGCCGCCCAAATCGGCGGGTCGGCGCCGGTGGCGGGGTCTCACAGCGGACCACGTCTCAGTACCGACGGTCCCCCAGTGTCACCTGGACCCCACCACCGGTCAGCCCGGCGGCGAGGTTGTAGATGAACACGGCGAGGGTGGCGAGGACGGACAGCAACAGGACGTTGAGCAGACCCACGCCTCCGCTGTAGAGGAAGATCGTCGACGGCCCGATGGCGGCGGCCGATTCGTCACCCGCGACCCCGGAGAGCAGCCCACCGAGCCGGTCCCACACCCCCATGCCGGAGAGCAGCAGGTAGGTGACCCCGATCGCCACCATCCACACCAGGTACAGCGCGAACATCAGCCCGAGCACGGTGGTGAACGCCGACCACGGGTCGATGCGTCGCAGGACGAGCACCGATTCCATGGGGCCGCGTCGCTCAGTCGGCGGGACCATGGGGGCGGCGCGGCCGGCCGCGCCGC
>NZ_JAALDW010000085.1:0-4917 GCF_014145055.1 Dietzia sp. DQ11-38-2 | reverse complement strand
CCGCCGCGGCGGGGCCGTTCTCCGTTCGATCATCGGTGCGGGTGCGCGCCGGCCTGTCGGTCGGGTCACCCGGTCCGCGGGCTGGCCACCGCGGGCTCCCGGATGACGGCCGAGGCCCAGAGAGCTCCGGTCACTGCAGTGATCGCCCCGGCCAGCGTCACGTGCACCACCACCAACATCTCCGGCACCCCCAACTGATACTGGGTGATCCCCACGACTGCCTGAGCCGCGATCAGGGCGATCAGTATCAGGCAACGCCGGATGGCCGGCCCCTGGGCACGTAGTGCGAGGAGGCCGAACGCCAGGCCGATGAGCAGGCAGACGTATCCGACCATGAGTTCCGCGTGGAAGTGGACCAGCCACTGGATCGGCATCTGGAGGCGGTCCGCGGCCCCGATCCGGGCGTCACCGGCGTGGGGGCCGGCCCCGGTGACCATGGTGCCGGTCACCAGCACCCCGGCCAGGAGCACGGCGGAGAGCACGATGAGCCAGGACAGCGGTGGGGGCAGGACGCGGCGGGCGGGGGAGTCGTCGGACTCACCGACCCGGACGAACAGGATCGCCGCGAGCCAGGCCAGGATCATCGACGGCAACAGATGGAGCGCGACGGTCCACCACACCAGGCCCGCCAGGACGGTGATGCCCCCGATCACCGCCTGCGCCACGATCCCCGCGGGCATGGCGAGGGCGAGCCAGATGAGCTCGCTGCGTCGCCCTGCGCGGAGCAGCGCGAGCAGCAGCGCGGCGGCCACCGCGACCAACACGAAGGTGAGCAGCCTGTTGCCGAACTCGATGGCCTGGTGCAGTGCGGGGCCCGCACCGGCGACGGGGACGAAGCTGTCCTGGTTGCACCGCGGCCAGGTCTCGCAGCCCAGACCGGACGCGGTCACCCGCACGGTCACCCCGGTGGTCATGATGCCGATCTGCGCCATGACGTTGGCCAGTGCGAGGCCCTTCTGCAGCCGGACCGACGGGAGCGGCAGACGGGCCAGCGGTCCCCTCGGTCCCGGGGGATCGCTCGTGGCCGGGCTGCCGGATTTCGGGGCGCGCGAAGTCGAGGTCACGCCCCCGATTCTAGGCGTGCGCTCCGGCCGCCCCGCGATCAGGTGAAGGAGAAGTGGCGTACGGCCAGTCCAGCGCAGACCGCGGTCCACCCGGCCAGCACCACGGCCGCCAGGGCGGGGAACCCTCCGTCGATGGACGTGACCAGCGCGCTGGTCAGCGCGTACGACGGGACGACGAGGAGGACCTCGTGGAGCCAGTCGGGCAGAGTTGCCACACCGATGGCCAGGCCGGCCGCGCCTATGAGGACGAACCAGATGAGATTGGCCAGCGCCAACACGATCTCGGCACGAAGCGTGCCCCCGAGCAGCAGCCCCATCGAGGAGAAGGCCACCGATCCGAGCGCGATCATCACCGCGCCCACCGCCAGACCCGCGACCCCGGGGCGCCAGCCGAGGCCGGCCGCGATCACACCGAGCAGGACGGCCTGTCCGGCGACCAGGATCATCGTGGCCAGTATCTTGCCCACGATGATGACGGCGGACGGGAGGGGGGTGCCGCCCAGCCGCTTCAGCGCACCGTAGCGACGATCGAATCCCACGGCGATGGCCTGGCCGGTGAACGCGGTACCCATGACGGAGAGGGTCAACACCGCGGTGATCGCGTAGTCGATCCTCGGCTGCGGGATCGAGCCGAACTCGATCGCGGTGAGCGCGAACAGGACCGCGACGGGAATCACGAGGGCGACCAGGAGTTGCTCGCCGTTGCGCAGGAAGAGCGTCAACTCCATGCGGGTCTGCGACGCCGCCATCCGGGGGAGGGTGGCGGGAGCGGACGGCCGGGCGAACGTCCCCGGCGCGAAGCGGTTGGTCCCGGTGGGGGTGTCGGTCATCGCAGGTCCCGTCCGGTCAGGTCGAGGAAGACCTCTTCGAGGCTTCTGGAGCGGGTGGCCAGGGAGGTGAGTTGGACTCCGGAGTCCTCCAGTGCCGCGCACAGGCTGGTCATGAGTGCGGGGGACACCGGGCCGTGGACCTCGAGGATCCCGGCCGCGGCGCCCGCGGTCACCGTGTGGTCCGGTCCGAGGGCGCGGCTCAGCAGCGTCGGCGAGGCCTCGCCGTCGACGACCAGGGTCACGCCCTCTGACGTCCCCGCCCTGGCGAGTTCGGTCGGCGTCCCGGCAGCCACTCGGCGACCGTGGTCGATGATCACCACCTCGTCGGCCAGGGCGGCGGCCTCGTCCATGAGGTGTGTGGTCAGCAGGACGGCCGCACCGTCCCGACGCAGTGCCCGGACCAGGTCCCACACCGCCCGCCGGGACTGGGCGTCGAGTCCGGCGGTGGGCTCGTCGAGGAACACCAGTTCGGGTCGGCCGATCACCGCGATGGCGAGTGAGAGCCGCTGTTGCTGGCCACCGGACAGGCGCCGGTATGGGGTGGTGAGGTGATCGCTGAGTCCCAGCTCCTCGAGCAGCCAGTCCGGGTCGAGGGGGTCCGCGTAGTAGGAGGCGACCAGACGGACCATCTCCCCGACACGCGCGGCGGGGTAGGCCCCGCCGCCCTGGAGCATCATCCCGATCCGGCTGCGGACGCGCTGGCGATCGGAGACGGGGTCGAGGCCCAGCACACGGAGGGTTCCACCGTCCGGCCGCAGGAACCCTTCGCAGACCTCGACCGTGGTGGTCTTGCCGGCTCCGTTGGGACCGAGGAGCGCCATCACCTCGCCGCGGCCGAGCCGCAGGTCCAGTCCCGCCACGGCGGTGGTCTGTCCGAACCTCTTGACGAGTCCCTCGACGAGTAGCGCGGGGGAGTCGGTGGGTGAGGTCACGGGAGCATTCTAGGTCGCTCCGACGACCGCGAGCGCAGCAGCCCCGGCCAGCGGAACATCGCGATCAGCAGGATCGACACCGCCACCACGGTGGCCACCCATGCCTGGACGGTGACGAACGGCGGCAGGCCCGCACCCGGCGGGAGGGTGAAGCAGGCCAGCACGGCGCTGACCGCCACCACGGGAACACGGAACTCCACCCTCGACGCCCACGCCGCGAGCGGGATCAGGGCCCACAGGACGTACCAGGGCTGCACGACGGGGAAGCACAGGACGATGGCGGCCATCGACACCCCGAGTCCGCCGACCGGATCGATCCGCCCCGCGGAGACGGCGAACAGCATCCTGACGGTGACCACGCCGGCGATCACGAGCGCCGCGGTCTGCACCATCACCAGGATCTGGGCCGTGTGGTCGCCCAGCCCCAGGTACTGCCCGATCCCGCCGACGATCACTCCCAGGGCGGTGGGCGGGGAGAGCCAGCTCCGCAGCGACGTGGCCGCCCCGAGCTTGGTGATCCACCCGAGGCCGGACGAGGTGACCAGCATGGCCAGCCCGGTGGTGGCACCGCTGATCACGACCATCACCAGCGCGGCCCGCACGGTGGCGAGGGAGCCGCCACCCCACCGTCGGGCGAGCGCCATCCCGACGAAGCCCAGGGCGACGACGGTGGGAAGTTTCACCAGTGCCGACCCGGTGACAAGGACGGTCCCGACGATGAAGAGCACGGTGGTCCGTGGCCCGGACTCGAGGGAGTCCACGGCGCGCAGGGCCAGGACGAGCCCGACGGCCAGCAGTCCCATCATGAGGGACTCGGAGTGAATCCCCGACACGAGATGGAACAGGACGAGGGGATTGGCCACCGCCAACCAGAGCGCCGCCACGTCCGACACCCCGCAGTACTCGGCCAGTCGCGGGACCGCCCACCCGAGCATGAGTATCCCGACGATCGCCACCACCCGGTGCAGGATCGTTCCGGCCACCACGTCGTCCCCCGTCAGGGTGTGGATGACCTTCTGCACCCCGAGGAAGAGCGGACCGTACTGATTGGGGGTGTCCCGCCAGATGTCCGGGACGTTGACGGTCAACGCATGAGAGGTTCCCAACGCCGACACGGGGCCCAGTTCGTACGGGTCGTCGAGGGTGTTGCCGATGGCGCCCTGGGCCAGGTAGCTGTAGACGTCCTTGCTGAACATGGGCGGGGCGAGGGCGAGCGGCAGGGCCCACGAGGCGATGATGCGGTCGAGGGTGGCACGGTCGATCCGGCCGCTCAACCGTCCCCGGCGATCCCTGCCCAGGACGTACGGGGCCAGCAGCAGCCAGCAGAGTGTCACCACCACCATCCCGGTCATGACCACCGTCATGGAGGACTGCTGCAACCTGAGCCACAGCCCGATCAGGCGCTCGCCGGCGACGGGATTCTGCAGCACGGGCAGAGCGCCCGCGCCGAGGGCGCCCACCGACATGGCGACGGCGGCGGTGGTGCCGATCCTGCGGATCCGACCGAGGCGGGCCAGTTCCGCCGACGGTGGTGTCCCGGTGGATCGCTCCTCGGTGTGCAGCCGGGCCGTCACCACTCCCGCGCCGCGGACCGGGAATCTGGGTGCCACTGGCCTCAGCCTCTCTCCACGGTGGGTGCCGGAGGACTCCGCCCGGCCGCCGACGCCGGGTTCGCGGGGGTGGGAATATTTCCGTCACGAAGGTGTTGCGTAATATGACGTGGTACGTCCCCGACGGGGCGCACCGAGCATAGCCGGAAGGGAGAGTCAGTTGAGCGTGCAGCACGTCTACGAGAACGCCGCGCGACCCGACACCCGCTCGGCCGTCCGTGAACTCCTGCTGGAACGAGGGGCTCTCACCGCAGCCGAGATCGGGCAGGAGCTCGGGCTGACGGCGGCGGGCGTCCGCCGCCATCTGGATCAACTGGTCGAGTCCGGGCAGGTCGAGGCCACCCGAACCCGCCCGGCCGGCACCCGCGGACGCCCCGCCAAGGCTTTCCGGGTCACCGCGATGGGCCGCAGCTCGGCCCAGCACGGGTACGACCATCTCGCCGTGGAGGCCCTGTCCGCGCTACGGCGCGTCGGCGGGGCC
>NZ_JAALDW010000084.1:0-6122 GCF_014145055.1 Dietzia sp. DQ11-38-2 | reverse complement strand
GGACCACCTGCGGCTGGCCGGGCTCATGGTGGTGCCGCCGTTGACCGGACCGCCCGCCGCTCACTTCGCCGAGGCCGCCCGGGTGGCGGAGGAGTTGCGTCGCGCTCACCCGGGGGCCCGTGAGTTCTCCGCCGGGATGTCCGGCGACCTGGAATCCGCGATCGCCGCCGGTTCGACCTGCGTGCGTGTCGGAACGGCGATCCTGGGACCACGGCCAGTAGTTTGAGGTCCAGCATCGCGGGGCCTCTCCCGCGACGAACGGCCCGCGACGACCCGTATCAGGAAGGTCCCCGGAAGATGAGCGCAATCGCCCGGTTCAAGGAGTACTTCGGAATGTCGCCCGTCGCGGCGTACGAGGACGAGTACCTGGACGACTACGACCGCCCGATCCACCACGACCTCCGCGGTTCCCGTGCGCCGCACGAGGCCGACGACCTCGGCGGCGTCTCGCGCGATCGCCGAGCGGACTACGGGTACGCCGCCGACCGGTACGACGACGAGGCGACCCCCCGGCCCCGCTTGGGAGATCTCGATCCCGTCGACGAGCCCGCCCCGGAGCGTCGGCACCGCGGTCTCGATGACCCCGCCCCGCGCCCGAGGCGCTACCACGCGGCGGAGGCCGGGGCCCGGGCCTCGCTCCGCGGCGTCCCCGTCACCCGCGGCGCCGTCGCCCTGGCTCCGGAAGAGGACTTCGTCGAGGACGGGCTGGTGACCCTCCCCGAGACCGTGGTCGAGCGTCCGCGGGGATTCGGTGACGGCAAGAGCCTCGGGGAGCACTTCCGCGCGGGCCGAGCCGTGGTGTTGGATCTGTCCACGATGGCCTCCGGGGACGCGCGCCGCATGGTCGACTTCGCCGCCGGCCTGGTCTTCGGTCTCGACGGCCGCATGGAGAAGGTCACCGATCGCGAGCGCACCTTCCTGCTGCAGCCCGCCGGAATGGATCTCACCGAAGCCGAGGTCCGGGACGCGGTCAACGGCGCGTTCCGTCGCTGATCCCGGGCGGCCACCCCGTCTGACCGGGTGCCCGCGGCGCGGCGTCGATCGCTGCCAGTAGTCTTGTCCCGTGCGTGAAATCCTGCTGGTCCTTTACATCATCACCCAGGTCTTCTGGTATCTGCTCCTCGCCAGGATCGTCGTGGAGATGATCGCGTCGTTCTCCCGTGGCTGGAGCCCCCGCGGTGTCCTGGCGGTGGTTCTGGAGTGGCTGTTCACCATCACCGATCCTCCGGTCAAGGCGCTGCGCAAGGTCATCAAGCCGGTCCGGATCGGGCAGGTCTCCCTCGACCTGTCGGTGTTGGTGCTCTTCGTCATCATCATCGTGATCCAGCTGGTCCTGCGGATCATGATCACCAGCGTCGCGTGAGGGGCGTGGCGGGACACAAGTGATGCGGTCACCCGGGCCGCAGGTGACGCGCGGGCCGAATGTGACTAGATTGGCACGCGTTAAGGTAGTAATGAAGTCGTGGGTCCGGTTCGAGAACGCCGGACCGGCACCCGAGACGACCACGAGGGGTATCCCATGCGCTTGACTCCAGCCGATGTGCACAACGTCGCGTTCTCAAAGCCGCCGATCGGTAAACGGGGCTACAACGAGGACGAGGTCGACCAGTTCCTCGACCTGGTAGAGGAGGAGCTCGGAACCCTCGTGGAGGACAACGACGACCTCCGTCAGCGTGTCGACGAGTTGACCAAGGACCTCGAGAAGGCCCGGAAGGCGGCGGAGAAGTCCGACAAGGCCTCCGCTGACTCCGCTAGCGGTTCGGGTGCCGGCCGCGTCGAGGAGCCGCGGGCCGCCACCCCGCCCGCCCCGGCGCCGACCCCGGCACCGACTCCGGCGCCGCCCGCGGCCACGCCGTCACTCGCCGGAGAGGACAGCGGTTCCGCCAACTCGGACACCCATCTGCGCGCGGCCCGCGTCCTGGCGATGGCGCAGGAGATGGCGGACCGCCTCACGGGCGAGGCCAAGAAGGAGTCCGACGGGCTCATGGCCAAGGCCCGCGGTGAGTCCGATCGCCTCGTCGGCGACGCCAAGAACCAGTCGGAGAAGATGGTCGGGGACGCCCGCAGGGAGGCCGACAAGATCCTCGGCGAGGCCAAGGCCAAGTCCGACGGGATCGTCAAGGACGCGCAGGCGCGCTCCGAGCAGCAGATCAAGGAAGCACAGGCCAAGGCCGACGCCCTGCAGGCCGACGCGGAACGCAAGCACACCGAGATCATGGCCACCATCAACCAGCAGCGCGGGGTGCTGGAGGGTCGCATCGAGCAGCTTCGGACCTTCGAGAAGGACTACCGCAGCCGCCTCACCAGCTACCTCGAGAACCAGCTGACAGAACTCGGCAAGTCCGGCTCCGCCGCCCCCGCCGCACCGGCCGAGAACGCCGGCGCGCCGGACCAGGGTGGCAAGAAGGACGGCGGCCACCGCGCCGAGTAGCCCATCCGAGTCGTCGCGTCCGGTCCCCGCCCCTGCCCAGGGTGCGGGGACCGACGTATATTCGGGGGGTGGGTCCGCCCCGGAGCCGGTGTATTCCACGACTCGCACCACGGCAGGAGGAACGCATGCTCGTCGTCGCACTCGGACTGACGCTGCTCGGCTTCGCCTTCCTCGTCGCGGCCGTGGCGACCGGACAGATCGGGTGGGCGTGGGCCTGCATCGTGGCCGGCGCCCTCGGACTGCTCTTGCTGCTCATGGATCTTCTCCGCGGGAGGACGGCCCGCGACGGCTCCGGAGAGAATCCACCGGACGCGAGTGACGAGGCGGAGGAGACGGGCGCCCACAGCGACAGGTAGCATCACCCGATGTCCGGCGATGAGCCGGATGCGCTGAGATCCGGCCATCACCGGGGAGCGCTCGGAAGAACGGTCGGTCCCGAGGTGGGAGCGGCTCAGTAGAACCGAACGGGGGAGCCCGTCAGGGTCCCCGATCCACGAGTGGGCGTCGCACCGTCGACGCCAAACGGGGTGGTACCGCGGACGGATGCGCCAGTCGCGTCCGGTTCGTCCCCGAGCGCAGGCCTGTCGGCCCCACGGGTACCAACTCGTGTGGGCCCGTACCTCGAGGAGTCCGCCCACATGAGCACCGAGCCCACCGCAACGGGTAGCGCGTACCCGATTCTCGACCTCACCGGCGGCACCACCGCGCAGTCGCCGTCGTTCCCCGCGCTCGAGCAGACCGTCCTGGCCCGGTGGGACGAGCGCGACACCTTCCGTGAGTCCGTCCGCAGGCGAGCGGATGCCGACGAGTACGTCTTCTACGACGGCCCCCCGTTCGCCAACGGCCTACCCCACTACGGACATCTGCTCACCGGGTACGTCAAGGACGTGATCCCGCGCTATCGCACCATGCGCGGTTACCTGGTCGAACGCCGGTTCGGCTGGGACTGCCACGGTCTGCCCGCCGAGCTCGAGGCGGAGAAGCAGCTGGGGATCACCGAGAAGTCGCAGATTCTCGAGATGGGTCTTGCCGAGTTCAACTCCGCGTGCGAGAAGTCGGTGCTGCGCTACACCGATGAGTGGGAGGACTACGTCCACCGCCAGGCCCGCTGGGTGGACTTCGAGAACGACTACAAGACCTTGGACATCGACTTCACCGAGTCCGTCCTGTGGGCGTTCAAACGCCTCTACGACAAGGGTCTGGTCTACAAGGGTTTCCGCGTGCTGCCGTACTCCTGGTACGAGCAGACGCCCCTGTCCAACCAGGAGACGCGGTTGGACGATGCGTACAAGATGCGACAGGACCCCGCGGTCACGGTCGGACTGCCGCTCGAGGCCCCGCAGTCCAGCCCGTTCCACGGCGCCGAGGCGCTGGTGTGGACCACCACCCCCTGGACCCTGCCGTCCAACCTGGCCGCCGCCGTCCACCCCGACATCGACTACTGCGTGGTGCAGGTGAACACGGGTGATCTCGCCGGCCGACGCTTCGTCGTGGCCGAGGCGCGCCGGGGGGTGTACGCGCCCGAGTTCGGTGAGGACGCGGAGGTGGTGGCCACCGCGAAGGGCTCCGAACTGGTGGGGCTGCCGTACGTCCCGCCGTTCGACTTCTTCGCCGGCCACCCGAACGCGCACGTGGTGCTGGCGGCCGACTACGTCACCACCGACTCGGGTACGGGCATCGTCCACCTCGCGCCGGCCTTCGGCGAGGAGGACAAGGACGCCTGCGACGCGGCCGGCATCGAGCTGGTCATCCCCGTCGGAGCCGACGGGAAGTTCACCGCCGAGGTGCCGCCGTACGCGGGCCAGCTGGTCTTCGACGCCAACGCGCCGATCTCACGCGACCTGCGCGCGGCGGGGCGACTGATCCGCCACGAGACCATCGAACACTCCTACCCCCACTCCTGGAGGTCCGGCCAGCCGTTGATCTACATGGCCCTGCCGGCCTGGTTCGTCAAGGTCACCGCGTTCCGCGACCGGATGGTCGAACTCAATCGCGAGCAGATCACCTGGATGCCCGAACACGTGCGCGACGGGCAGTTCGGCAAGTGGCTCGAGGGCGCGCGGGACTGGAACATCAACCGGAACCGGTACTGGGGCGCGCCGATCCCCGTCTGGGAGTCCGATGACCCCGCCTACCCGCGCGTGGACGTCTACGGGTCTCTCGACGAGCTCGAGGCCGACTTCGGCGTGCGGCCCGCTGATCTGCACCGTCCGTACATCGACGAGCTGACCCGGCCCAACCCCGACGACCCGACCGGCAGGTCCACCATGCGGCGTGTGGCCGACGTGTTCGACTGCTGGTTCGAGTCCGGGTCCATGCCGTTCGCCCAGGTCCACTATCCCTTCGAGAACAAGGAGTGGTTCGAGACCCACAACCCGGGCGACTTCATCGTGGAGTACAACGGCCAGACCCGGGGCTGGTTCTACACCCTGCACGTCCTGGCCACGGCTCTCTTCGACCGGCCCGCGTTCACGCACGTCGCCGCGCACGGCATCGTGCTGGGCAACGACGGCCTCAAGATGAGCAAGTCCAAGGGCAACTACCCGGACGTCAACGAGGTGTTCGCCCGCGACGGCTCCGATGCCATGCGCTGGTTCCTCATGAGTTCCCCCATCCTCCGTGGCGGCAATCTCGTGGTGACCGAACAGGGCATCCGGGAGGGCGTGCGCCAGGCCATGCTCCCGCTGTGGAACTCCTACAGCTTCCTGCAGCTGTACGCCGCCGAGCGCGCCACCTGGCGGACGGATTCACCCCACGTGCTGGACCGGTACATCCTGTCGCGGCTGGCCACGACCCGGGATGCGATGACCCGGGCCCTGGACAGCACGGACATCGCCGCCGCGTGCGACGAGCTGCGCCAGTTCGCCGATGCCCTGACCAACTGGTACGTGCGCCGGTCCCGGTCGCGGTTCTGGGCAGGGGAGGCGTCGGGCCAGGATTCGCGCGACGCCTTCGACACGCTCTACACGGTCCTCGAGACGACCATGCGGCTCGCCGCGCCGCTCCTGCCCCTCATGACGGAGGTCGTGTGGACCGGGCTGACCGGACGGGAGTCCGTTCACCTGGCGGACTGGCCGGCCGATGACGAGCTCCCGCACGACGCCGGGCTGGTCGAGGCGATGGAGGCCGTCCGCGACGTGTGTTCCACGGTGTCCTCGATCCGTAAGGCGAAGCACCTGCGCGTGCGCCTGCCCTTGAACGTGCTCACCGTGGCGATGCCCGACGCCGAGCGGCTTGAGCCGTTCACCGGCATCATCGCCGACGAGGTGAACGTGCGCGAGGTGCGACTGACCAGCGACGTGGCCGCCCACGGGCGGATGGAGCTGGCGGTCAACGCGCGGGCGGCGGGGCCGCGGCTGGGCAAGCAGGTGCAGGCGTGCATCAAGGCCGCCAAGACGGGCGACTGGTCCGAGGTCGGCGGAGTGGTGGTCGCCGGCGGCGTCGAGTTGCAGGAGGGCGAGTACGAGCACCGCCTCGTGGCCGCGGATCCGGAGTCCACGGCGGCGCTTGCAGGCGGGGCCGGTCTGGTGGTGCTGGATCTGACCGTCACGGAGGAGCTGGAGGCCGAGGGCTGGGCCAAGGACCGGATCCGCGAGATCCAGGAGGCCCGGCGCGCCGCCGGTTTCGACATCTCCGACCGCATCCGGGTACGCCTGGAGGTCCCGGCGGACCGTCGCGAGTGGGCCGACCG
>NZ_JAALDW010000083.1:0-9962 GCF_014145055.1 Dietzia sp. DQ11-38-2 | reverse complement strand
CCCCCCGCCATCGCGAGCCCCTCCCCGGCGGCCCGGCCCGTCCGGGTCGCCGCGGCTCAGCCTGCACCACGACACCGGCCCGATCCGCTGGACGCGGATCGGGCCGGGCGCGCCCTGTGGAGGCGCGGGAGGCTGTGGAGGACGAGCGAGTCGCGAACTACTCCGGGAGGCGGAGTTCGGGCTTGTCGAGCTCCTCGATGTTGACGTCCTTGAAGGTCAACACCCGGACGTACTTGACGAAACGGGCAGGCCGGTACATGTCCCACACCCAGGCGTCGGACATCCGGACGTCGAAGTAGACCTCGCCGTCCGCGGACCTCGGGATCAGCTCGACCGCGTTGGCGAGATAGAAGCGCCGCTCCGTCTCGACGACGTAGGTGAACTGACCGACGATGTCGCGGTACTCGCGGTACAGCGAGAGCTCCATCTCGGTCTCGTAGTTCTCCAGATCCTCGGCGCTCATCTAGTGCTGCTCCTCGAATGCGCCTGGGCGGCGCGACGGACGTTGGCGTACGACATCCGGTGGATGTCGCTGGGACCGAGCTGCTCGATCGCCCTGGCGTGACCCGGGGTGCTGTACCCCTTGTGGGCGGCGAAACCGTAGCCCGGGTACCTCGGGTCGAGGTCCACCATAATCCGATCACGGGTCACCTTTGCTAGGACACTCGCGGCGGCGATCGATGCGACGACCTCGTCACCCCCGATCACCGCGGTGGACTGGCACCCGAGCCCGTCCACGGCGAACCCGTCGGTCAGGACGAAGCCCGGCGGCGGATCGAGAGCGGCCACCGCGCGTCGCATTCCCTCGAGGTTGCACCGGTGGACCCCGCGCTCGTCGATGCGGTCGGGTTCGATCACGACTACGGACGCCGCGACGGCTCTGCGCAACACGGCGTCGTGGAGGCGCTCCCGGGTCGCAGGAGACAGCTTCTTGGAGTCGTCCAGATCAGCGAGATCCGCCGTGAGACGGCTACCCAACACGCACGCCGCCACCACCAGTGGTCCCGCGCACGACCCGCGCCCGGCCTCGTCCACACCGGCGACCGGCCCGAGACCCCGCCGCGCCAGGGCCGCCTCCAGAGCCAGCCGTCCGTCACGCCGGGTCACCCTCACCCGGCCCGGTCGGACCGGGCTCACCCCGCGGTGATGTCCGGTGAGGGGACGGACCCGATCCGGTTGAACGGGAGGATGATGGCCTGCACCTTGCCGATGATGTTCTCCTCGGGAACGGAGCCCTGGAACTCGTCGCCCATGTGGTACCGGGAGTCCGCCGAGTTGCTCCGGTTGTCACCCATCACCCAGTAGTTGCCCTCCGGAACGGTGACCGGCCCGAACGCGCAGTTGAGCGGGTTGCGGTCGATCGAGGGGTCCGCGTTGAGGTACGGCTCGTCCAGCGGCTCACCGTCCACCAGGAGGCCCCCGTCCGGCGAGCACCCGCCCACGGTCTGACCACCCACCGCGATGACACGCTTGACCATGTCGTTCTGATCGGGCGGGACGACGCCGATGACGCCGCCGATGTCCTGCAGTGTCCGGATGACCGGGTTGTCCGACCGGATGGACTGGTACCCCTGGTTCCAGGAATTCGGACCCTCGAACACCACGACGTCCCCGGGCTGCGGATCGCCGAACCGGTACGAGATCTTGTCCACGAAGATCCGGTCACCCGTGCAGCCGGCACACCCGTGCAGCGTGGGCTCCATCGACTCCGAGGGGATCTGGTAGACCCGCCCGACGAAGGTCTGGAAGACGAACACCAGTACCAGCGCGATCACCACCAGCATGGGGATCTCGATGTACCAGGGCTGGCCCTTCTTCTCGGCGGCGCGCGCCTGGCGACGGCCTCCACCCACGCCTCGAGCCGGGTCCCCGTCTTCTCGGGGGCCCGGCTCGGAGGGGTGCTGTCCAGGTGATTGGGTGCTGCTCACCCGGACGAGCGTAGTCGATCGGCCACCACACACGACGGCCGAGTCCGACTCGCTCTACATGCTCAGCGCTTCTCCTTGATCTTCGCGGCCTTGCCGCGGAGGTTGCGGAGGTAGTACAGCTTGGCCCGACGGACGTCGCCGCGGGTCAGGACATCGATGTGGTCGATGGTGGGCGAGTGGACCGGGAAGGTGCGCTCGACGCCGACGCCGAAGGAGACCTTGCGGACGGTGAAGGTCTCGCGGACGCCACCACCCTGACGGCGGATCACGACGCCCTTGAAGACCTGGACGCGCTCCTTCGAGCCCTCGATGACCTTGACGTGCACGTCGAGCGTGTCGCCGGGGCGGAACGCCGGGATGTCGTCGCGGAGCGACTTGTTGTCGATGAAGTCGAGAGTGTTCATTGTGTTCCTCGGATGTCAGGAATTGAGGACAGAGGACCCTGGCGCCCGCCGTCAGGCGGGTCAACCGGTTCGTGCCCGGAGCAGCGCGACCGTCCGCGGACGCACGGGTGCGCCCGGATGATCAACCTCGCTAGTATGCCACTATCCGTCGGCCGACCCCAAATCAGTCGGCGCGCTCGGGCCAGCCGACGGACCTCAGGGTCTCCAGGTCCGCGGGACCCAGAGCAGCCCCGTCGAGCAGGTCGGGGCGACGTTGCGCCGTGCGCCGGAGCGACTCGTCACGCCGCCACCGCGCGATCCGCGCGTGGTCACCGCTCTTCAGTACCGCGGGGACAGGCCGGTCCCGCCACACCTCGGGCCGGGTGTAGCTCGGCCCCTCGAGGAGGCCGTCGGAGAAGGAGTCCTCCTCGTGACTGCGCTGGTTGCCCAGCACCCCGGGGAGGAGTCGGACGACGGCCTCCGCCACCACCAGGACGGCCACCTCTCCCCCGATCAGGACGTAGTCGCCGATGCTCACCTCCTCCACGTCCATGCGTGTGGAGGCCTCATCGATCACGCGCTGATCGATTCCCTCGTATCGACCGCAGGCGAAGATCAGGTGATCGCGTCGTGCGTAGCTGTGGGCATCGGCCTGGGTGAACGGTCGTCCCGCCGGGGTGGGCACGATGAGCAGGGGCCGCGTCGCGGCGGAGCCCGCGGACGGTGGTACCACCTCATCGAGGGCCTCGCCCCAGACAGTCGGCCGCATGACCATGCCGGGTCCGCCACCGAACGGCGTGTCGTCCACCGAGCGGTGCACGTCGTGAGCCCAGTTGCGCAGGTCGTGGACCCGGAGGTCCAGGATGCCGCGGTCGATGGCCCGCCCGGGCAGTGCCAGACGGAGGGGCGAGAGATAGTCCGGGAACGCCGTGACGACGTCGAGCCGCATCCGTGGGGCGGTGACCGTATGGTCGGGTCCGGTCACGGGGTCCCCAGGTCGAGTAGCCCCTCCGGTGGGTCGATCACGCAGGTACCGGCGACGACGTCCACCCTGGGGACGATCCGGGCCACGAAGGGCACCAGGGCCTCCGATCCGCTCGACAGACGCACGGAGAGGAGTTCCCCACCCGGGGTGTGCACGACCTCGGTGACCTCGCCGAGCTGCGTCCCGCCGGTGTCCAGCACGGTCAGGCCCACCAGCTGGTGGTCGTGGAATTCGTCCGGGTCCCCGGTGTCCGGTAGGGACTCGGAGTCGACGATCAGGAGCATTCCCCGCAAGGCGTCGGCGGAATCCCGGTCCGAGACGCCGGCCAGACGCACGAGAAGCCGCCCGGAATGATCCCGGGCGGCCTCTACGGTGACGTCCCGATCGGTGGCGGTCCTCCCCTTGCCGGTGCGGCCCAGCAGTCGAGCTCCCACCGCGAATCGTTCGCGGGGCGAGTCGGTCCGTACCTCCACCACCACCTCACCGCGGACCCCGTGGGACTTCACGACGCGACCCACGACGAGTTCCATGACGTCCTTCCGGTGCGGGTGGGGTCCGAGGGGGCTAGCGATCGGTGTCGACCACGTCGACCCGGACGTCCGGCCCGCCGACGGCGGAGACGATCGTCCGGATCGCCGACGCGGTACGGCCGCCGCGGCCGATCACGCGCCCGAGATCGTCGGGCGACACGGTCACGCGGATCACGGTGCCGCGACGACCACCGCTCGCCCTGACCGAGACCGCATCGGGATCCGACACGATACCGCGGACGAGATGGTCGACGGCGTCGACGACCATGTCACCCATCGGACTCAGGCCTCGGCGTTCTCGGCGTCAGCCGACCCGGCCTCGGCGGACTCACCGTCGGTGGCCTGGGCCGCGGCCTCCTCGGCCTTCTTCGCCTCGTCGGCCTTCTTCGCCTTCTCGGCCTTACGCTTGGTGGTGATGGCCTCGGCGGACGGCTCGCCCTGGGCCTCCTCGAGCGCCTTGTTGAACAGGTCCAGCTTGCTGGGCTTCGCCTCGGCCACGCGGAGGGTGCCCTCGGCGCCCTCGATGCCCTTGAACTTCTGCCAGTCCCCGGTGATCTTGAGCAGCGACTCGACGGCCTCGGTCGGCTGCGCGCCGACACCCAGCCAGTACTGCGCACGCTCGGAGTCGATCTGGATGAAGCTCGGCTCCTCCTTGGGGCGGTAGAGCCCGATCGTCTCGATGGCACGCCCGTCTCGACGGGTGCGGGCGTCGGCCACGACCACCCGGTACTGCGGGTTACGGATCTTGCCGAGGCGGGTGAGCTTGATCTTGACGGCCATGTGGCGTCTCGCTTTCTCTTGCGGGTCACGTGGCGATTCAGCGACTCCCGCACGTGTTGCGGGGCCCGGTTTCGCCTTCCGGGTGACCGCCGCTCGGCGCGGGCACCGTCCGCGATGAACACGGCGGGACCCACCGGTGACGGCGTCCAGCGCACCACTCTAGTCGAATCGCGCCGCGAAGCCCAATCCAACAAACTCTATGATATGTAACCGTCGGTTGCGCGTTGAAAATAACCATTCACGCTAAACTCCGTGGCAGTGTTCACGGATTTCACAACTCTGTCACGATAGAGTGACTCCCGCACGACTCGAAAGTCGATACTCAAACGCGTTTTAGAGGACTTGGACGGAATGTTGCCGTGCGTTAAACATGCGCCATCGAATACCAAAGCCTGCCCGGGCTGAGCTATTAGTGGACGGAAGTCACCTTCGCCGGGTCTCGATTCGACCCAGACAGCATTCGACTCTGTGATTTCCGTGAGTGGGATCCAGATGTTTGTCTCGGTCCAGTGATGACCCACATCGCGGTCCGCGTGCCACTCGGCTACACCTACACTACCCGGCATCTGGAAACGGATGTTCGGGCGACGCTGGAAAACTAAGTTCTCGCCGAGGAGCGGTCGTATTACTTCTTTGATGAAGTGATTATAGATTTGTCTGAAACTATCCGATAAGTCGCTAGCGTAAATCCGGTATAGTAATCGGTGAAGGTCTGTAGACTGTTCGTTACTTGAATCCAGCAAATCGGTCACATAATCAATGTGAAGGGACTCCAGCTCTTTAACGTCAAGATGGGATCGAAATACGTCACCGAACCGAAACCGTTCGAAGTCATAGTCTACCACTACCCAACCAAGCACAGCAATTCCTTTTCTTGTGCGGTTCAACCCTGACTAGGAGCGTTGGCCAGAACGCCGCCTTCTTGGCTTCCCAATTAAAGCAGTCAGAAAATTAATACCTACTGGACGGCGGAATATTCGAAGGATAATCCGATATGCTATGGTCCAAATAGCAATAAGGCCGACCCCAAGGATCGTCAAAAGCTGCGACAATTCATTTGAAGTAGCGAGACCAGCCAGGATCCAGCTCAGGAACCCCGCAGCAAACAAAATGATTAGTATAGCGAACAAGCTCCAAGCTCTTGACCTAAGCACGGCCCATTTATGCCAACGTGTCATCTCTTCGACATTCTGTCGGTCTTCGGCAAGGTAAACGATGTGCCTCGAAACCGTCTTCTGGTTAGCCGAAATCCACATCGTGGTGGCAATATCGACTCCTTTGCCGTTGGTGCGCGCTAAGAGTACCGGCCTACGGTAATTGCGAAAAATGGGGAAACCAGAGACTCCAGATGCGTACATAAGCGGAACCCAGCCCGGCCCCCACCACTCAAACCAGCCGAACCACACGTTCTGGTTCCTACCAGTCCCAGTCCACCTAGAATTGCTGAGCTTGAAGTTTTTCCCCTCAGCATCCTCGCCACGTTTTCTGCGACCGACAATCTGCGGAATAAACTCCGCTGGAACATCTAAGAACGCGTTCGATTCGTCACAGTCACATGGGTCGGTAGTCAGTTCACCATCAGTCTCGCTCTCGCCCCCTATTGACTTAATAAGCGGATGCGCGCCGAAAGGTTTGGACTTCTCCATGACCACCCGGGAGCCAGCACGCGTCGTATTCTGGCGAGAAACGCTCATTTCAGCGTCTCCGAAAAGCGAGTGATACGCCTCACTGGAAGGCGTATCGCGCTGCGCCTGGCTCTCCATTAGCACAATGCCGGCATTCTCGTAAACGGCAGCGAGTCGGTCGCGAGCTCTGGATTTGAGAAACTCGGCGGTGGCGTCAGACCGATAGAGAGGATCGCCGTTTGCACTATCCCAGCTGACTACGAATAGTCTGGTGCCTTCGTAGAGGTCGTTCGAGGTAGGGTACTGGAGGGGATGGAACACTCTCGGCTCCATCAAGGACTGATACTGCCCTTCGATTGGGTTGAGATCCAGGTCGCGCCAGTAACAATACCTTGACGGCACTTTTTCGAGATCTTGGAAACCTCGAGGCAGGTGGGAGTTACTCGGTTGGAACTTAGGGTCGCTCACCTGCCCGGGATCGGCAATAACGACCATCAGAGGAGGCAAATCCGAAGAACTATTCTGGACGGCGTCGTTCTCGGTCTCGTAGACGGAATCTGCCACGGCTACCCTCTGCTTCCTGAAGCTCAACCAGGCAATTACACCACGAAGCTGCTCAGCGCTTGGGGAACTTGAGGTCGTTCAGGTCGATCCCCTCGAGGCCCGGCGGCAGCGTGTCCAGTCCGGGCGGCATTTGCGAGAGGTCCGGCATGCCCCCGGGGGGCATCCCCGGCATCCCGGGCGGCATCCCCGGCATCCCACCGGGCATCATCCCCCGGTTCTTGGGCTGCGTCGGTCCACGGCCCTTGCCCTTGCCCTTCTTGCCCTTGCGCTGGTTCTTCCGCCCGGCTCCGGGCATACCCATCTGGCCGGCCATGCGGCTCATCATCTTGCGGGCCTCGAAGAACCGGTCCACCAACTGGTTGACGTCGGTGACCGTGACCCCCGAACCCTTGGCGATGCGCTGGCGGCGGGATCCGTTGATGATCTTGGGGTCGGCCCGCTCCGCCGGTGTCATCCCCCGGATGATCGCCTGGATGCGGTCCAGGTACTTCTCGTCGATGTCCCCGACGGCCGCTTTCATGTCTTTGCCCCCGGGCAGCATCCCCAGGAGATTGCCGATGGGGCCCATCTTGCGGATCATCAACATCTGGTCGAGGAAGTCCTCGAGGGTGAGCTCCCCCGACCCGATCTTGGCCGCGGTCTTCTCCGCGTCCTTGGCGTCGAAGACCGTCTCGGCCTGCTCGATGAGCGAGAGCACATCGCCCATGCCGAGGATCCGGCTCGACATGCGGTCGGGGTGGAAGACATCGAAGTCCTCCAGCTTCTCCCCGTTCGAGGCGAACATGATCGGCGTGCCGGTGAGTTCACGGACGCTCAGCGCGGCGCCACCACGGGCGTCACCGTCGAGCTTGGTCAGGACGACGCCGGTGAATCCGACCCCTTCGCGGAAGGCCTCCGCCGTGACGACGGCGTCCTGGCCGATCATCGCGTCGAGGACGAAGAAGGTC
Organism: Dietzia sp. DQ11-38-2; assembly: GCF_014145055.1. NCBI lineage: Bacteria > Bacillati > Actinomycetota > Actinomycetes > Mycobacteriales > Dietziaceae > Dietzia > Dietzia sp. DQ11-38-2. The sequence goes on along the minus strand of NZ_JAALDW010000083.1, from coordinate 2,220 downwards.
TCGTCCGGCTGGACCGCATCGCGGATCCCCCTGGCCTGGGCCATGAGCTCCTCGTCGATACCCAACCGGCCCGCGGTGTCGACGATCACGACGTCGTGCATCTTGGCGCGGGCGTGGGCGAGGCCCCGCTGGGCCACCGTCACCGGTTCCTGGACCCCGACGTCCTCCCCGTCACCCCCGACCGAGGTCCCGGGGTGGGGGGCGAACACCTGCACGCCGGCGCGCTCGCCGACGATGCGGAGCTGATCGACCGCACCCGGTCGCTGGAGGTCGCAGGCCACGAGGAGGGGCGTGTGACCCTGGCCCTTGAGCCAGTAGGCGAGTTTGCCCGCGAGCGTGGTCTTTCCCGCTCCCTGCAGACCGGCGAGCATGATCACCGTGGGCGGCTGCTTGGCGAACTCGATCCGACGGGCCTCACCGCCGAGGATCGCGGTGAGCTCCGCGTCGACGATCTTCACGACCTGCTGCGCCGGGTTCAGGGCCTCGGAGACCTCCGAACCCTTGGCCCGTTCCTTGACGCGGGAGATGAACGTCCGCACCACGGGTAGCGCGACGTCCGCCTCGAGCAGCGCGAGGCGGATCTCGCGCGCGGTCGCGTCGATGTCGGCGTCGCTGAGCCGCCCCTTTCCGCGCAGGTCCTTGAGCGCACCTGCCAGGCGATCGGACAAGGAATCGAACACGGTTACAGCTCCCTGGGTCGCGGGCCGGGGGCATGGTGTCCCCGGCGTCGTCGACGACGACTGATCACAGGGTATCGGCCCGCCCGACGCCGGGCGTCGCGGGATCACGCCGGGGAAGCAGGGACTCCACCTCCGTCGCCGTACTGAGGACCGCTCCGGGGCCGGACAACGCGAAGACGTCCTCGACCGCGGCACCGCGCGTCCGCACCACGACCCAGTCGATCCTCGCCCCCTTGCCCAGGATCGCCGCGATGACCTTCGCGAACAACCCCGGCCTGTCCTCCGCCCGGACCTCGAGCAGGATCCCCTCGGCATCCGTCCGCCGGTTCACCAGGACCGAGGACCTGGCCTGTGGCGGGCCGATCATCCGGGAGGCATTGCGTGCCAGCGCGGCCCGCAGGGACGCCGCCACCCCGGAATCGACCGCCCGACGCAGGTCCTGTCGCAACACCTTCGGATCCACGGGGTCCCCGAAACGGGTGGACACCGTCATCTTGGCGCGCACCCCACCGGGCGGCCGCAGGTCGATCTCCCCGTCGACGATCTCCAGACGGTGTGCGGCGAGCACCTCCGCCGTCACCGCGAGAGACTTCCCCGCGCCGGGCACGACGAGGGTGAGCTCGTGAGTGGTCCCCGTCCCCGCGGGTCGCATCTCCACCACCACATCGGGGGGGCCGTGCGGGCGGGTGGCGTCGACGGTCGGGGCCTCCACGGCGCCGGGCTGCGACCCCACCCTCTCCCGGCACGCGTCGACCAGCATCGAATGTGCCCGGGCCCTTCCCGGGGTCCACACCGTGGGCCCGGTGGCCAGCGAGTCGGCCTCGGTGAGGGTGGCGAGCACGTCGAAGGCGGTCGCGTCCTGCTCGAGCGCGGTCAGCACCGAGTCGGCCGTCGCCGGATCCGAGGGGTCACGCCTGGTCGCGGTCACCGCCAGCAGCAGGTGATGCCGGACGATCCTCACCAGGGTGTCGACATCGGCAGGGGCGAGTCCCATGCGTCGGACGATCGGCCCGACCATCTCGGCACCCGTCTCACTGTGGTCGCCCTCGCGGCTCTTGCCCAGGTCGTGCAGGAGCGCCGACAACAGGAGCAGATCCGCACGGGCCACCGAGGTGGTCAACCGGGACGCCTCCACCGCGGTCTGCACCAGGTGTCGATCCACCGTGTAGACGTGGGCCCGGTCCCTCGCCGGCAGGTCGCGCACGCCCGACCATTCCGGGAGCATCCGCTCCCACAGGCCACTGCGGTCGAGCGCCTCGATCACCGGCACCTGTCCCTCACCGGACCCCAGCAGGACGAGCAGGTCCGACAGCGCCTCGGCGGGCCACCGCCCCTCGGGGACCGGTGAGCGCTCCACCAGCACCCCGAGAGTCGAGGCGGCCACGGGTAGGGAGAACCTGGCGGCGGCGGCGGCCACCCGGAGCGGGAGCCACGGGTCCTCGGCCACGCGGGCGTTCCTCGCGAGCGCCACCTCCCCCGCGTGCTCCACCACCCCGTCGTCGAGCGGTCTGCGGACCGGTGATCTGCGCAGCAGACCGGT
>NZ_JAALDW010000082.1:0-2556 GCF_014145055.1 Dietzia sp. DQ11-38-2 | reverse complement strand
CAACCCGGCCGGGGTGGCCGGGGTCAGCCGCCGCGGACCACGGCGAGGGCGTCGTGGTCCGCGATCGCCCGACATGCTCGCCGCATGAGCAGGGCGAACATCGCGTCGCCGCGCTCGGTGCGGGTGCCGTACATCCATCCGAAGATCCCGAGCACCGGGGTCTGGAGCAGCCCGTAGACGTAGTCGTCCCAGCAGGTCTCGAGGGAGTAGTCGTCCACCCCGAACCCGGTGAGTGCGCGGTGATAGTCGGCCACGATCCCTCGCTCGGCGGCCCGGCGGTCGGCGACATCCAGGCTGGAGCCGAGGAAGCCGCCGAGGTCGCGCCCGGGAAGCCCCACGGCGAGGGTCTGCCAGTCGCAGGCCAGGGACGGCCGCTGGCCGGAGGGGTCGATCAGCATGTTGTCGGCGCGGTAGTCGGCGTGGAGCAGGGCGTAGCGCTCGGACCGCCCGTTGGCCCAGTCGGCGATCAGCGGTGCGATCTCGGACAGGATCCGCTGCTCGTCGTCGTCGAGCCGATCCCCCAACTCGGAGAGGAACGCCTCCAGCGCCGGCCCGCCGAGCTCCTGCAGGGTCACGTTGTCCTCGACCGACGGGCAGGAGAGCCCGTCGATGCCGCGCAACTGCGGATCGCACCAGCGTGGTCCGTGCAGTCCGGCCAGGTTGATCGCGCAGTCGCGGGCGTCCTCGATCGTCAGCCCGGTGAGCTGGTCGCCCTGGACCAGCGGCGACACATCGTCGAGCACGAGCGTGAAATCGCCCTCCCGCTCCCCGAGGGCCGCGAACCGCGCCCGGGGGACCCGCACGGCGACGGTCGGCGCCAGGTCCCGGTAGAACAGCACCTCGCTCCGGTAGACGCCGTGCAGGAGCGGACGCATGCCCTCGTCGGGGTTGGGGAGCTTGACGAACAACGTGGGGGGCAGCCCGTCACCGTCCACGTGGGCGACCACGCAGCAGCCGATCTGGCCGGTCCCCACGGCCTCGGTCCGCGCGGACCTGACCTCCGTGCCGAGCGCGGCGGTGAGCCACTGCGCCGTCACCTCCTGCGGTGTGCAGACCACGGAGGCGCTGGAATCGACACCGGTCATGACTGTGGGTCCTTCCGCAGGTGGAGTCGTCCGGGGTTGGGGGCGAGGTGGTCGAACCGGCGCGGGTCACGCCGTCGGCGCCAGGCCGCCAGGACCGGGGCGAGCTCGTCGGGGGTGGCACCGTGCAGGACGACCGAGTCCGCACCGAGCGCGAGCTGCCCGTCGATGCGGTCCGCACAGTGGTCGGCGCTACCGACCGCCGCGCAGGCCAGCCACTCGTCGGGCAGGACCTCGCGGGCGTGGCGCAGGATGTCCAGGTCGTCGGTCGCGTCGAGCGCCCCGGAGTGCGCGGACAGACGCTCATCCGCGCGGAACCGCTCCAGGCCCGCCGGATCCCACCCGTTCACCCGGACCAGGACGTCGCCGTATCCGGTGAGGTAGGTGGCTAGGCGGCCGACGAGCTTGCGCAGGCGCGCGGTCTCGTCGAGCGAGTCCTCGATGGTGGCCATGACCGACCAGATGCGCACCTGCGCCGGATCCCGGCCCGCCCGCTCGGCGGCCTCGCGGACCAGCCGGACGGATCTGGCGACCGCCGCGTCGGACATGAAGGTGTGCAGGACCACGCCGTCGGCGATCCGACCGGCGAGCCGGAGCGAGTTGTCTCCCATGGCCATGAGCAGAATCGGGATGTCCTCGTCGAACGTCGAGTCCTGCACGAGGTAGGGGTAGCTGCCCGCCGGGCCGTCGTGGCCCACCACGGATCCGCCCCGCCACAGCGTGCGGTAGATGCCGATGGCGTCCTCGAGTTGTGCGGACGTGACATGCGGCAGTCCCATGATGTCGAACAGCAGCGGGATGCCGCGGCCCAGTCCGAACGCGTACCTGCCGCCGGACATCCTGTGCAGCGTGGTGGCCATCGTCGCGGTGACGAGCGGGTGCCGGGTGTTGTGGTTGGTCGCGGCGGTCCCCACTCCGATCCGGGTGGTCGCGGCGACCGCGGCACCCGCCATGACCGCCGCGTCCTTGAGGGCGAACCGTTCCGACAGGAGAATCGACCCGAGACCCAGCTCCTCCGCGCGGGCGGCCTCGACGATGAGGTCGGCCGGCGACGCGCTGTGGCCGGCCAGGCCGTAGCAGGCGAGCTCGGGCATGGGGGGCGGCGCGGTCTCAGCGATGGTCATGTGTGCCCTTCGGCGGGAGGGGGGCGACCCGGGAGAAAGTGACACGTGTCACGTTACCTCGCCACCGGGGGTCGTCCGGGTCAGCTCCCGAAGATCCGACCCAGGCGATGCTCGAGTCCGGCCCACGCGTGGGCCGCGTCGATGTCCTCGGCGAGCACGTGCAACTCCACCCAGTCCAAGCCCCCGCCCTCGTCCCTGCCCTCGTCCACGACCAGGGTGCCGGGCATGAGGTTGATCATCCACAGCGCCAGGCGGCGCCCGGCCGGGGTCCCGGACCGGATCGGGAGCCGCAGCGTGCGGGGGGAGATGGGCATGCGGGGGTCCAGCGCCCGCCGGGCCACGTCGGCGCC
>NZ_JAALDW010000081.1:0-13287 GCF_014145055.1 Dietzia sp. DQ11-38-2 | reverse complement strand
GCGCGGGCCAGCCGCGGCAGGTCCGCGCCGTCGCGGCACCGCTCGCCCCCGGGGCCCAGCTCGTCGATCACGGAACCGGCCCAGGAGACGTCGGCGGCCGAGGGGGACAGCACCTCGTTGATGTACGGGGCCTGGTCCACCCGCAGGCACAGCTTGCCGGTCATGCCCATCTCGACCGCGTGCTCGGCGGCGTCCATGAGGACCTGGGTGTCGTTGGAGATGGTGGGACCGTCGATCGGCGGGGCCACCCGGGCGACCCTGCTGGACACGACGAACTGCGACCGGGTGTAGGCCAGGGCGATCTGCGAGGAACCGATGCCGGTGTCGCGGCGGTAGTCGCCGATGCCGAAGGCCAGGCGCACCACCTGGTCGGTCTTGGCGATCTCCGTGGCGGCCGCCAGACCGTCGGCGGACTCGACCAGCGCGACTATCGGGGTGTCGGGGGCCAGCCGGGCGGCGGTGAGCGAGACGTGCTCCGGGTTCTCCGTCTTGGCCAACATCACCCCGTCGAGACCGGGGCAGTGGCCCAGCGCCATGAGGTCCTTCTCCCACTCGGGAGAGCGGACGTCGTTGATCCGGACCCACGCGTGATTGCCGGCCTCGAGCCACTGGCGGACTTCGCGACGGGCACGCTCCTTCTCCGACTGGCGGCACCCGTCCTCGACGTCCAGGACCACGACGTCCATCTCGGAGTCCGCGGCCGCGTCGAAGCGCTCGGACTTGTCTGCCGGCAGGAGCAACCACGAACGGGCGATCGTGGGCGGGATGGTCGACATGGGGCTCATCGGTACCGGTCATCCTTTGCTCGGGGAACGGATCAACGCGGGACGGGCGGGTCTCGCGGCAACCTCCCCACGATACGCCGGGGTGGATGCGAGATACCACGCGGGAAGCGGTGCCAGGGGGCGTGACCCCGGGCCCACTGGGTAAGGATAGGCTGACCTATATTCAGCCGGATGAGGACGGAGGCGCACGATGATCACCCATGCCCGGCCCCGTGCCGCCGTGAGCGCAGCGTTCGACGAGAGGCCGGCCGAGTGATGGGAGCGGTCTCACCACCGAGCCGCGCACCTCGCCCCGAGCCGCGCGGCACCTATCGGGCTTTCACCGTCACGGTCACGGCGGCGGTGTCGCTGACCCCGCGGATGCGCCGGATCACGCTCCACGCGCCTCAGCTCACCGACTATGAGCTCCTGCGCCCGGATGACTTCTTCGCTCTGCTGATCCCCGGCCCGGCAGGGCTCGACCTTCCCGCTGACGGCCTGGTCGGATCGTCACCTCGAGGAGTGGCGGACCTGATCGGTGACCGATGCCGGCCCGAGCTGCGGTGGTACACCGTCCGCGCCCACCGTCCGGACGTCGGTGAGGTCGATGTCGACATCGTGCTCCACGGCGACTACAGCGACCACAGCGACCACGACCACGCGGCGAGCGGCCCGGGCGGCCGCTGGGCCGCCACCGTCACTCCCGGGGACGTCGCCGGTTTCGTCGAGGGCAACGGCCTGTACAGCCCCACCGACCCGTCAGGGCGCCAAATGTTCTTCGCCGATGTGACCGCCCTTCCCGCGCTGTCGTCCATACTCACCTCCCCGGAGCCGGCCCCCGGCGTCGCGGCTCTCGGGAGCCAGGCCACGGCGCACATCGAGGTGGACCACGACTCCGACATCCACCCGATCGCCACAGGAGCCACCGTGCACTGGCACGTGAGAGACGGGGGCCCACCTGGGCTGTCGATCCCCCGTGTCCTCGACGGCGTCGCGCCGGGAGAGATCAGCTACGCGTGGATCTGCGCGGAGGCCTCGCTCGTGCAGGAGGCGCGCCGCTTCCTCATCGCGCAGGGCGGGGTGGCGAAGGAACTGATCACGTTCAGCGGCTACTGGCGTCAGGGCGAGGCACGCACCTGACATGACGACCACCGATTCGCGGGGCACCGGCGTGCCCACCCGCTCCCGGACCGTCCCCCCTCGGGCAGTGGCGGGCACCACCACCCGACGCTCGGCCGGACTCATCGTCCTCCTGGCGGTGCTGGCGGTCGCCGTACTGGTCAGCGTGGCGGTCGGGTCCAAGGACATCCCGCTGTCCACGGTGCTGGAGGCGTTCCGGTACCACGATCTCGCGATCGACGAGCACTTCATCGTGTGGGAGATGCGGCTGCCGCGGACGCTGACCGGCCTCGCGGTCGGTGCCGGGCTCGCGGTGTCGGGTGCACTCATCCAGGCGTTGACGCGTAATCCGCTCGCCGACCCGGGAATTCTGGGGGTGAACGCCGGGGCGGCGTTCTTCGTCGCACTGGGCGTCGCGGTCTTCGGGGTGTCCTCGATCACCGGGTATGTGTGGTTCGCGTTCCTCGGGGCCCTGGTGGTCACGGTGGGGGTGTACCTGGTCGGATCGGCCGGCCGGGGCCCGGCGGACCCGGTGCGGTTGACGCTCGCGGGCGTGGCTCTCGGCGCGGTGCTCTCCGGAATCACCCTGGGCATGACTCTGGTGGACCCGGGGGCGTTCGACCAGATGCGGCACTGGAACGCCGGGTCGATCGCCGGCCGCGGCTATGACGTGCTGCTTCCGGTGCTGCCGTTCCTGATCCTCGGAGTGCTGCTGGCCGTGGGCGCGGCGACAGCGCTCAACGCGATCGCCCTCGGCGACGATCTCGCGACATCCCTGGGGACCCGGGTCGCGCTCACCCGGACCATGGTGGTCGTCGCGGTGACGCTGCTCGCCGGAGGAGCGACGGCGATCGCCGGCCCCCTTCTGTTCGTGGGGTTGATGGTTCCGCACATCGCCCGGTGGATCACCGGGCCGGAGCAGCGCTGGATCATCGCCTACTCGGTGGTGATGGGGCCGATCCTCGTGATCGTCTCGGACGTCCTCGGTCGCCTGGTGATCCGTCCCGGTGAAATGCCCGTCGGGATCGTCACCGCATTCGTCGGCGCGCCTGTCCTGATCGCCCTGATCCGACGCAAGAAGGCGAGCGGGCTATGAGCAGCGACATCGCCAGCGGAGCCTCGCGGGTGGACTTCGGGGCACGGCAGGTGCAGTGGCGGCGTCACGGTGTCTCCGTCCGGTTCCCCCTCCGGGCCCTCCTCGTCTGCGCCGCCCTCGCGGTCCTGCTGGGCGTCGGTGCGGTGGTCGGCCTGACGGTCGGTAGCTACGCCGTCGACCTCGGCCGACTGGTCGACGTGCTGACCGGTACTGACGGGACCTTCGCCCGGACCGTGGTGCTGGAGTGGCGGGCCCCACGCGTGCTGGCCGCCGTCGTGTTCGGCGCGGCCCTCGGCGCCTCCGGCGCGGTGTTCCAGTCCGTGACCCGCAACCCGTTGGCGAGTCCTGACGTCATCGGGTTCGCCACGGGCTCGTACACCGGGGCGATCGTCGTGCTCATCGTCCTCGGGGGTGGCTACACCCAGGTGGCCTCAGGGGCGCTGGTGGGTGGCGTGGCCACCGCCGCGGTGGTCTACCTGCTGGCGTACCGGGGCGGGATCACCGGATTTCGGTTCATCATCGTCGGCATCGGGGTCTCGGCCATGCTCACGGCATTCAACAGCTGGCTGCTGTTGCGTGCCCAACTCGAGGTCGCGATGAGCGCCGCGGTGTGGGGTGCCGGGTCGCTGAACGGGATCACCTGGGAACAGACGGGTGTGGCCACCGCGGTCGTGATGGTGCTCATACTGGCCCTCGGACTGCTGGCTCGGCCGATGCAGCAGATGCAGCTCGGCGACGACGCGGCGAGAGCCATCGGCATCCGGGTCGAACCCTCGCGACTGGGTCTCATCATCGTGGGCGTCGCGCTGACGGCCGCCGTCACCGCCGCCGCCGGACCCATCTCGTTCATCGCCCTGGCCGCGCCGCAGGTCGCCCGCCGTCTCGCCCGCACGCCCGGGATCACCCTCTGGCCGTCCGCGGTCGTCGGGGCCGTCCTGCTGCTGGCCTCTGACCTGGTCGCCCAGCACGCGCTACCTCAGACGCTGCCGGTGGGGGTGGTGACCTTCGTCATCGGCGGAACGTATCTGACCTGGCTACTGATTCACGAGATAAGGAAGCTCCCATGAGCCTGCCTCCGTTGCGCGCCGAGGACATCACGGTCGGCTACGACACACGGGTCATCTCCGAGGGGTTGTCGGTCTCCGTCCCCGAGGACTCGTTCACGGTCATCATCGGCCCGAACGCCTGCGGCAAGTCCACTCTGCTCCGCGCCTTGTCCCGGCTGCTCGCGCCCGCCAGGGGTCAGGTGATCCTGGACGGACGCGACATCAGCTCCTACAAGGCCAAGGAGGTCGGGCGGCGCCTGGGGCTGCTGCCACAGAGTTCGCTCGCGCCCGACGGGATCACCGTCGCCGAGCTGGTGGCCCGCGGTCGCAACCCCTATCAGGGGTTCCTGCGCCAGTGGTCGACCGCGGACGAGGAGGCCGTCGCGGCCGCACTGGCCGCAACGGAGACCACCGAGCTGTCCGCGCGCCTGGTGGACGAGCTCTCCGGCGGACAGCGTCAACGCGTCTGGGTCGCCCTGGTGCTCGCGCAGCAGACCCCGCTGCTGTTGCTGGACGAGCCCACCACGTTCCTGGACATCGCCCACCAGATCGAGCTCATGGAGATGTTCACCGACCTGCACCACCAGGGCAGAACCCTGGTCGCGGTGCTCCACGACCTCAACCAGGCGGCCCGCTACGCCACCCACCTGATCGCGATGCGAGAGGGGAGGGTGATGGCCACCGGTGCCCCCGAGGAGATCCTCACGGAGGAGCTCGTCCACGAGGTCTTCGGGCTGCGGTGCCGCGTGGTCCCCGACCCCGTCGCGGGAACACCCCAGGTCATCCCACTCGGACGTGACCGACGACAGAGAACGATCCACACGCAGAAGGAGACCCGCACACTATGAGAACGACACTGCGCCGCACCGTCGGTGCCCTGCTCGCCACCACCCTCGCCGTCGGACTGTCCGCCTGTAGTCCGGGCGACGCGCCCACCGCCGGCGGTGGGAACCCCGGTTCCGACGGCGACGGGTCTGCGTTCCCGGTGACGGTCGAGCACGAGTTCGGGGAGACCACGATCGAGTCCGAGCCCCAGCGGGTGGTGACCCTCGGATGGGGCGATGTCGACAACGCGATCGCCCTCGGCGTCAACCCGGTCGGCTACGCGCGTAGCGCGGATTATCCGGGACTGCAGCCCTGGGCCCGGGACGCGGCCGGTGAGATCGACGCGGTGGACCTCGGTAGCGCCAGCGAACCGGACTACGAGAGGATCGCGTCGCTGGAACCGGATCTGATCATCGATGTGCAGGGCGGTACGGACGACGAGCAGTACTCGAGGCTGTCCTCGATCGCGCCCACGGTCGCCCGACCGGCGGGGACGAACGTGTGGCAGGTGAATCGTGCGCCCGCGACCCGGCAGATCGCCCGGGCTCTGGGCCGGGTCGAGGAGGGGGAGCAGCTGCTCACCGAGCTGGAGGAGCACATCGCTCAGACCACGGCCCGGTACCCGCAGCTGGAGGGCAAGACCGGGACCGCGGTGCTCGTCTCCGACCCGGGCACGTACTACGGGTTCCAGAACAGGGACGGGCGCGGGGAGTTCATCGAGACCATCGGGATGCGGCTACCCGAGTCGATCGCAGCCCGGGACGACGGGTCCAGCTTCAGCGTGCAGGTGGCGTCCGAAGAGGTGGCGATGCTCGACGGCGACGTGGTCCTGTTCCTCACCGACGACCAGAACTTCGTCCCGACCGAGTACAACCAGTTGTTCGGTCGTTTCTCCGCAGAGCTCCTGACCCTGACCTCGACAGAACGCCAGGCCATCTCCGTCAACACCCCACTGTCGGTCTCGTACGCTCTCGACACCCTGGTGCCCCGCATCGCCGACGCGGTCCGGGACTGAACGCCGCGGCGTCGGCGGCCGGCGGGCACTCAGGACGCTTCCTGTCCGCATTAATGGACGGGTGTCTTGACTACCCCCTCTGAGCGCGGCACGCTGTGGCGGGTGAGTACCCCACCACCGTCCGACGCCCCCGCGATCGAGGCGGAACACCTCGTCAAGAAATTCGGCGACTTCACCGCCGTCGATGACATCTCCTTTACCGTGCCCCCCGGAACGGTCCTGGGACTGCTGGGTCCCAACGGATCCGGTAAGACCACCACCATCCGCATGATGACCACGCTGAGCCCGCCCACCTCGGGCACCGCGCGGGTCGCCGGCCACGACGTGACGACCGCGCCCGCCGATGTGCGCAAGGCCATGGGGTTGACCGCACAGGCGGCCACCGTCGACGAGTTGCTCACCGGGCGCGAGAACCTCCGTCTGATCGGGGACCTGTACGGGCTGCCCAAGAAGAGGGTGAAGTCGCGCGCCGACGAGTTGCTGGAGAAGTTCTCACTGAGCGACGCCGCGACCCGGGTGGCCAAGAGCTACTCAGGGGGCATGCGGCGCCGGCTCGACCTGGCCGCCAGCCTCGTCGCGGCCCCGCCCGTGCTGTTCCTCGACGAGCCCACCACCGGGCTCGACCCCCGGTCGCGCAACGAACTCTGGGACGTGCTGCGTGACCTGGTCCGGGACGGCACGACGCTGCTGCTCACCACCCAGTACCTCGACGAGGCCGATCAACTGGCCGATCGGGTGATCGTGATCGACCACGGCAGGGTGATCGCCGAGGGCACACCGTTGCAGCTCAAGGACCGGTCCGGCGCCGCCAGCCTGGTCATCACCGTCTCGCGACCAGATGACGTGGACGAGGCCGTGCGGGTCCTCGACGGAAGGATCGGGGAACTGCACGTCGACCGCGACGCACGCCGGCTCACCGCGCCGTCGGAGGGCGTCTCGGCGCTGGCGGGGATCGCCGCCGCCTTCACCGACGCCGGCATCGAGCTCGACGACATCGGCCTCCAGCGCCCCAGTCTGGACGACGTCTTCCTGTCCCTCACCGGCCGGAGGGCCGAGGACCCGGAGAGCTCGCCTGACACCGCGGACGCCGACACCATCGAACAGGAGAACCGGGTATGAGCACCGTCGCCGACCCCGCCCACACCTCGGCCACCCATGAGCGGTTCGCGATGCCGGACCGCCCCGACGGGCCGCCGCTGAGCCGCCAGATCTCCGCGCTGGTGCGCCGCAACCTCTTCCACATCCGCCGCCAGCCCGAGAACCTGGCGGATGTCACCATCCAGCCGGTGATGTTCGTGCTGCTGTTCGCCTACGTCTTCGGCGGGGCGATCGCCGTGGCCGGCGGTGTGAACTACCGCGAGTGGCTGCTCCCGGGGATCATGGCGCAGACCATGGCGTTCTCCTCGTTCGTCGTGGCCTCCGGCCTGTGCAACGACCTCAACAAGGGGATCATCGACCGCTTCCGGTCGCTGCCCATCCAGCGGGCGTCGATCCTCATCGCGCGCAGCGCCTCGAGCCTCATCCACTCCTCAATCGGCGTGGTGGTGATGTCGCTGACGGGTCTCATCGTGGGCTGGCGGATCCGGAGCGGGCTCGTCGACGCGGTGCTGGGTTACCTCATCCTGCTGGGCTTCGGCTTCGTCATGATCTGGATCGGCATCGTCGTGGGTTCCCGCCTCAAGACCATCGAGTCGGTCAACGGCGTCATGTTCACGACGATCTTCCCCATCACGTTCCTCGCCAACACCTTCGCGCCGCCGGAGTCGATGCCGGTGTGGCTGCGTCCGGTCGCCGAGTGGAACCCGCTGGCCTCGGTCGTCCAGGCGATGCGTGAGCTCTGGGGCAACGCACCGGCCGTGGGGCCGGACGCCGCGCTGCCGTTGCAGCACCCGGTGCTGGCCTCGCTGCTGTGGATCGTCGGTCTGACGGTGATCATCGCGCCGATCGCCGTCAAGGCCTTCGACGCCCGCACGCGGGACTGACCCGCGGACCGGCCCGCCTCGTGGCAGGTCGTCGTCAGGACTTCTTCTCGGGGGAGACCCGGATGGTGATGGTCCCGACCACGGGCTCCACGCCGGCGTCGTCGACGAAGCGCAGGGGGACCTCGACGTCCCGGCCGCTGGTGAAAGCCGCGAAATCGGGGATGTCGGTCCATTCGGCCGTGACCGTCATGCCGCCGGTCGACTTGGCCGGGTAGCGCACGTTCATCCCCACGGGGATCCAGCGGTGGGTGGCCGGCACGGTGGCCTCGGCGAGCATGCCCATCGCCATCTCGGCCAGGTTGCACGCCGCGATCACGTGGAAGGTGCCGATGTGGTTGCGGTTGCCCCACCAGCCGGGGCCGCGGACGACGCACCGGCCGGGGCGCAGCTCCACCACGTGCGGCAGGACGGTCCGGAAGTAGGGCGCCTTGAGGCTCACGGCCGCGCTGAACAGGCGCGAGCCCAGCGGGAGGCGGGTCGCCTTCTGCCACAGGCGGAACGTCGGGGTGGGTGCGGAGGCGGAGGGCGCGGTGTCGGTCACCGCCCCGATGTTACTCCCCGGTAGGTTCGCGGTGGTGCGGGCCGCCGGATCAGCCGCCGGATCAGTCCGGTTCAGGCCAGGATGCGCGTGCCCTGGCGGAGCAGTTCGTGCAACCGCGCCTGATCCGCGTCGGGTTCGTCGACCCAGCGGCGGTAGGCCGAGAGGGCGATCCCCAGGGCGGCGTGGGCGGTGGCGGCGGGGATGAGGTCGTGCACCGACTCCCCGCGGCGCGCGGCGACGAACTCGGCCACGGCGCTACGCCAGTCCGCGTACATGAGCGTCGAGTGGGCCTGGAGTTCGTCGACCCCGAGCAGTAGTCCCATCCGCAAGCGGTGCACCTGCGTCTCGGAGTCCGGGAAGGTGTTGAAGGTGACCAGGGCGTCCGCGAGCGCGTCCCTCAGCGGGGTGGCGGCCTGGATCCGGGCGAGCTGGCGACGCATCCCGTCCATCTGGATGTCGAACTCGCCCCACGCGATCGCGGCCTTGCCGGGGAAGTAGCGAAACAGCGTCCGCCGGGAGATGTGGGCGGCCTCGGCGATCTCGTCGACACTGGTCGCCTCGTATCCCTGGCGGTCGAAGAGCCTGAGCGCCACGGTCACGATCGAGGCTCGCGTCGTGGACGGTCGCCGTCCGGGCGCGCGACTGTCGTTCGGCTCCGTCATCCCCGTGGCTCCGTCATCCCCGTGGCTCAGTCATTCCCATGATCGCCAAGCCTAGAGGCATCCCGGGGACGGGTTGTGCGCAGACCATTGCATTTGGCACTAGGTGTCAATATGATGCAGATCTCACCGTGTGCGGTGAGTCACCCAACCCGCTGACGAGAGGAATCGCCGTGGACAACGCCCAGAACACCGAGGTAGTGCTGGAGGAGGCCCTCATCGAGGAGGTCTCGATCGACGGCATGTGCGGGGTCTACTGAGATGACCTCGGCAGCAGCGCCGGCCGGCGCCGGACAGGACGCCGCGCCCGCGGCCTTCGACCTCGACGCCGGCTGGCGCCTGCACCCCGGAGTGGCCCTTCGTCCCGAGCCGTTCGGGGCTCTGCTCTACCACTTCCACACCCGCAAGCTCAGCTTTCTCAAGTCGCCGACCATCGTCGAGGTGGTCCGCGCCCTCGCCGATCACCCCACCGCCCGCGAGGCGTGTGCTGCCGTCGGGGTGTCGATCGACGACCCCGCGACCGCCCGCCTGTACCTGCACGCGCTCGGCCAGCTCGCCGCCTCGCGCATGATCGAGGAGACCCCATGACCAGCACCCTCAGCCGCCCGGACGCCCCCTCGACGAGCACGGCCCCCGCTCCCGTCGGCCGCCTGGTGGACCAGTTCGAGCGTGGCCTCGACGCCCCCATCTGCCTGACCTGGGAGCTCACCTACGCCTGCAACCTGGCGTGCGTGCACTGCCTGAGCTCGTCGGGCAAGCGCGACCCCCGGGAACTGAGTACCGAGCAGTGCAAATCGATCATCGACGAGCTGCAGCGGATGCAGGTCTTCTACGTCAACATCGGCGGTGGCGAGCCCACCGTCCGCCCCGACTTCTGGGAACTCGTCGACTACGCCACCAGCCACCAGGTGGGCGTGAAGTTCTCGACCAACGGCGTGCGCATCGACGAGGCCGTGGCGCAGCGCCTGGCCGCGAGCGACTACGTCGACGTGCAGATCTCCCTGGACGGCGCCACGGCCGAGGTCAACGACGCGGTCCGCGGCCCGGGCTCGTTCGACATGGCCGTCCGGGCCCTGGAGAACCTCAAAAACGCCGGGTTCACCGACGCCAAGATCTCCGTGGTGGTCACCCGCGAGAACGTCACCCAGCTGGACGAGTTCAAGGCGCTGGCGGACCGCTACGACGCGACCCTGCGCATCACCCGCCTGCGTCCCTCCGGCCGCGGAGCCGACGTCTGGGACGACCTCCACCCGCTGCCCGAGCAGCAGAAGGACCTCTACGACTGGCTGGTCGAGCACGGCTCCAACGTCCTGACCGGTGACAGCTTCTTCCACCTGTCGGCCTTCGGCGACGGACAGGGCTCGCTGCCCGGGCTGAACCTCTGCGGCGCGGGCCGCGTGGTGTGCCTCATCGACCCGATCGGGGACGTCTACGCCTGCCCGTTCGCGATCCACGAGGAGTTCCTCGCCGGCAACACCGTCTCCGACGGCGGCTTCGAGAGCGTCTGGCAGACCTCGGAACTCTTCCGCGAGCTGCGCGAGCCCCAGTCCGCCGGCGCGTGTGCGTCCTGCAACTTCTACGACAGCTGCCGCGGTGGGTGCATGGCGGCCAAGTTCTTCACCGGCCTGCCCATGGACGGGCCGGACCCGGAGTGCGTCCAGGGGTACGGCGAGGGGCTGCTCGCGGCCGAGCGCTCCATCCCCTCCCCGTCACAGGACCACTCCCGGGTCAAGGGCCTGGCAGCGCGCAAGCAGCCCACCGGCCCGGTCCCACTGACCCTCATCACCACCCCTCCGCGCAGGCCCACCAGCCTGTGCGACGAGTCCCCGGTCTGACCGGACCGGCCGACCCGCCCCACCGACCGCCTCCCTAAGGAGCCCTTCCCGTGTCACGCCTGTCCAAGATCGCCGAGGCCAACCCCTGGCGCACCAACCCCTGGTTCGAATCGGTCGCCGAGGCCCAGCGCCGCGCCAAGAAGAAGCTGCCCCGGAGCGTCTACATGGCGCTGGTTGCCGGCAGCGAGCAGGGCGTGACGATCGACGACAACACGGCCGCCTTCGCCGAACTGGGTCCCAAGCCGCACGTGATCGGAGCCAAGGCCGAGCGGGACATGGCCACCACGGTCATGGGCCAACCGATCAGCCTCCCGGTGATGATCTCGCCCACCGGCGTCCAGGCCGTGACCCCGGACGGTGAGGTCGATGTGGCCCGCGCGGCCGCCGCCCGCGGCACCGCGATGGGACTGAGTTCCTTCGCCTCCAAGCCGATCGAGGAGGTCATCGCCGCGAATCCGCAGACGTTCTTCCAGGTGTACTGGCTCGGCGGCAAGGAGAAGGTTCTCGAGCGACTGGAGCGGGCCAAGGCCGCGGGCGCGGCGGGCGTCATCCTCACCACCGACTGGTCGTTCTCCATGGGGCGCGACTGGGGTAGCCCGACCATCCCGGAGAAGCTCGACGCCAGGGCGATGCTCACCCTGGCCCCGGAGATCGCGGTGCGTCCGCGCTGGGCCGCCGAGTGGGCGCGCGACGTGGTGACCAACAAGCGTTTCCCCGACCTCACCACGCCGAATCTCGTGCACCAGGGGGAGATGGGTCCGACCTTCTTCGGGGCCTACGGCGAGTGGATGGGCACTCCTCCCGCGACGTGGGACGACATCGCGTGGGTGGTGGACAACTACGACGGGCCGGTCATGCTCAAGGGCATCACCCGCATCGACGACGCCCGGCGCGCGGTCGACGCCGGCGTCAGCGCCATCTCGGTCTCCAACCACGGCGGCAACAACCTCGACGGCACCCCGGCCTCGATCCGCTGCCTCGCGCCGATCGTCGACGCCGTCAACGGCCGGGTCGAGGTACTGATGGACGGTGGGATCCGACGCGGTTCCGACGTGGCCAAGGCGCTCGCCCTGGGCGCCCGCGCCGTGATGATCGGCCGCGCCTACCTGTGGGGCCTCGGCGCCAACGGGCAGGCCGGCGTCGAGAACGTCCTGGACATCCTGCGTTCGGGCCTGGACTCCAGCCTCATCGGTCTGAGCAAGTCCTCGATCTCCGAGCTGAGCAGGGACGACTACGTGATCCCCGACGGGTTCATGCGTCGCCTGGGAGAGTGACCAGGGGGCGGCCCGTCCGGACCACCCCGTTACGTCTGTAGAGAAGAAGGAATCGCAGTCCATGGGAGAGTTCGACGGCAAGGTCGTCTACATCACCGGCATCGCGCGCGGCCAGGGCCGCAAGCACGCCATCCGCTTCGCCCGGGAGGGGGCGAACATCATCGGGCTGGACCTGTGCGCATCCCCGTCCGAGTACGTCGGGTACAAGGCGGCCACCGAGGAGGACCTCGCGCAGACGGTCGAGAAGGTCCGTGCCGAGGGCGGGGAGATCCTCGCCGAGATCGGCGACGTCCGCGATCTGGCGTTTCAGCAGGACCTGGTCGCCCGCGGGGTCGATCATTTCGGCGGCCGCCTGGACGTGGTGATCGCCAACGCGGGAATCTGCAACTGGGGCAAGGTCTGGGAGATCGACGAGCAGCAGTGGCAGGACACGATCGACGTCAACCTCACGGGGTACTGGAAGACCCTCAAGGCCACCATCCCGCACATGCTCGCCGCGGACAACGGCGGGTCGATCGTCCTGGTGAGTTCCGTTGCGGGACTCAAGGCCATGCCGGTCCAGTCGCCGTACTCGGCGTCCAAGTACGGGGTGGTGGGTCTCGCGCAGACCGCGGCCAAGGAACTCGGCGAGCACCGGATCCGGGTCAACACGATCCACCCCTACGGTGTGCTGACCCCCATGGGTGCCGACGACCCCGCGGCCCACGACGTGTTCACCAACATGCCCCAGTTCCTCCCGCACTTCACGCCGATCCTGGGGATGGGGATGGCCACCACGGACGACATCTCCGACTCGGTGTTGTTCCTCGCCTCGGACGCCTCCCGCACCATCACCGCGTCGACCTTCACCGTCGACATGGGCGCGATCAAGGTCTGACCATCGATCCCGGCCTGACCATCGAGCCCGGTCTGGCTGTGCTGCCGCTCGGTGCCACCGAGCAGCACGGCGCGCACCTGCCCACCCAGACGGACACGCTGCTGGCCACCTCGGCCGCGCAGGCCCTCGCGGGCGACGGCGTCCACGTGCTCCCCGCCCTCGCGTTCGGCGCGAGCGGGGAGCACCAGTCGTTCCCCGGCACGGTGTCCATGGGAACGGAGGTCCTGGCGCAGGCGCTGGTCGAGATCGGGAGG
>NZ_JAALDW010000080.1:0-2834 GCF_014145055.1 Dietzia sp. DQ11-38-2 | reverse complement strand
GGGTGCGGCCCGTCCGCCGATCTGACCGCGGGACCTCGGTAGGCCCCGGAGGTCTCAGCCCAGGCGCTCCTTGAGAGCGGCGAACTGCTCGTGAACCTCGGACGGGACCTTGGGCCCGCAGAAGTCCAACCACTCGGTGATGAGCGGGAGTTCGCGGCGCCACTCCTCGGGGTCGATCGCCAGCGCCTCCTCCACGTCCCTGAGGGGGGTGTCGAGGCCGGTGAGGTCGATGTCCTCGGCGCGGGCGGTGAACCCCGCCACGGTCTCATCCGCGTCGACGCGGCCCTCGATGCGGTCCACGACCCACTTCAGGACGCGGCTGTTCTCGCCGAAACCGGGCCAGAGGAAGCGGCCGTCCGCGCCCTTGCGGAACCAGTTGACCAGGAAGACCTTGGGCATCTTGTCGCCACCGCGCTCGCCCATGTCCACCCAGTGCTGGAAGTAGTCACCGACGTTGTATCCGATGAAGGGCAGCATCGCCATCGGGTCCCGGCGGACCGCACCGACCTTGCCCTCCGCGGCCGCGGTCTGGCCGGAGGAGAGGGTGGCCCCGATGTAGACGCCGTGGTTCCACGAGTGGGCCTCGCTCACCAGCGGCACGGTGTCCGCCCGGCGCCCGCCGAACAGGATGGCCGAGATCGGCACGCCCTGCGGGGAGTTGAACTCCTCGGCGGTGACCGGGCACTGGTTGATCGGTACGCAGTAGCGGGAGTTGGGGTGGGCGGCGTTGCCCGCCCCGCCGTCACCCACCGGGGTCCAGTCGTTGCCGAGCCAGTCGATCAGGTGGTCCGGGGTCCCCTCCAGGTCCTCCCACCACACGTCACCGTCGTCCGTGAGGGCGACGTTGGTGTAGATCGAGTTCCCCGCCTCCAGCGTCTTCATCGCGTTGGGGTTCGACGAGTAGTTGGTACCGGGGGCGACTCCGAAGAAGCCGTACTCGGGGTTCACCGCGTAGAGCCGGCCGTCGGCCCCGAACCGCATCCAGGCGATGTCGTCGCCCACGACCTCGGCGCGCCACCCCTCGATGGTCGGCTGGAGCATGGCGAGGTTGGTCTTGCCGCACGCGGACGGGAACGCCGCGGCGATGAAGTAGACCTTGTCCTCGGGGGAGATGAGCTTGAGGATGAGCATGTGCTCGGCCATCCAGCCCTCGTCGCGGGCCATGGCGGAGGCGATCCGCAGCGCGAAACACTTCTTGCCCAGCAGTGCGTTTCCGCCGTACCCGGATCCGAACGACCAGATCTCACGGGTCTCCGGGAAGTGGGTGATGTACTTCTCCTCGTTACACGGCCACGGGACGTCGTCCTGGCCGGGCTCGAGGGGCGCACCGACGGTGTGCAGGCCCTTGACGTACTCGCCGTCGGACCCGATCTTCTCCAGGGCGGCGGTGCCCATGCGGGTCATGATCTTCATGGACACCACGACGTAGGCCGAATCGGTGAGTTCGATGCCGAGCTTGGGATCCTCGGCGTCGAGGGGGCCCATGCAGTAGGGCACCACATACATCGTGCGGCCACGCATGCTGCCGCTGAACAACTCGGTCATGTGGCCGCGCATCTCGGCCGGGTCCCGCCAGTTGTTGGTGGGACCGGCGCCCTCCTCGGTCTCCGAACAGATGAACGTCCGCGACTCGACGCGCGCGACGTCCTTGGGGTCGGACTGGGCGAGGAACGAGTTCGGCTTCTTCGACTCGTCGAGTCGGACGAACGTGCCGTGCTCCACCAGTTCGGTCGTGAGGCGGTGCCACTCCTCGTCCGAGCCGTCCGCGAAGACGACCCGGTCCGGCTGGGTCAGTTCGGCGACCTCGGCGATCCACGCGAGCATCTCCGCGTGATCGGTTGGCGCCTGACCCTCGAGGCCGGGAATGGTGGTGGTGGTCATCACAGCTCCTCGTGCACGGTGCATGGTATCGGTCACAGACTATCGTCAACCCGATCACACCGCCGCCGTCCGGGCCTCGTTCGCGGCCCCGACGTGAGCAAAGCCTCAACTTTTCAGATGTGACCGTGGTCTATCCGTTCCCATCTGGCCGGGACAGGGGCTGACTCGGGGGACCCCGCCGGGGCCTCGTTGGTGAATCCGCCGAACGGCACCCCTTCGGCGGGATTGGCCAGTCGCCAGGAGTCGTAGCTTCCGTCGAACCGGACCGTCGAGACGTGGTCGACCGTGCCGTCGCCGTCGACGTCCGTGTAGACGGTGAGCCCCCGGCCGTCGCCCCGGGTGACGGCCTCCATGAAGCCGTCACCGTCCAGATCCGCCTCGGGTGAGCCGAGATCGAGGACGCCGTCACCCACAGGGACGTGGAGGCCGAGGGACGAGGCCTCGGCGAGCGGGGCCCCGTCGAGGCCACAGACGTCGGGACGGGCGCTGAAATCGGACGGGTCGGGTCCGTGGAAGGAGTCGGTCATGGCGAGGGGCTCCCTGGGGTGGCGAGGGCGGGCGGGGGAGTGCCGGCGGGCTCCGCAACAGTAACCGGGGAGACGGTGCTCGGCGTGGTTCCGGGGGCCTTCCCGGCGAGTCGTGACCGGCGGATACGGCGTTCGAGGTCGGCGACCCGCGGGCCCGGGTCGTGAGCGAAGCCGTCGGTGATGGTGGCCTCCGCGGCCAGGATCCTGGCGCCGAGGGACTGCTCCACCTCCGCGCGCAGGGCGGCGAGTCGTTCGGTCACGACGGCGGCCGTGTGTGTCCGGAGCGACTGGGTCCGGCGGACCGTGACCGTCGTCCAGCCGAGCGCCACGCCGCAGATCAGTGCCAACGGGATCACCATGACCGACAGTCCGGGGACCTCGGCGAGTGGTGACAGGAGCATGCGACCCACGCCGGTCCCGCCGGCG
>NZ_JAALDW010000079.1:0-8000 GCF_014145055.1 Dietzia sp. DQ11-38-2 | reverse complement strand
TCCCTGCCGAGGGAACCCTGCGCGGCGGCGGTGGTCGGCAGAACCTGCGTGGCCCCCACGGCGAGCGCGACCACGCCGGCCGCCTTGAGGGCCCCACGGCGGCTGATCTCGGCGGCGACGTCGCCGAAGTACGGATTCCCGCTGGCGTTGGGGGCGGGTGACGCGCACTGGTCGCCGCACCTGTACAGGCAGGTCAGGTGCTGGCGGCTGGAGATGCCGGGCGTGGCGATCGGAAGCGGGCGGCGGACTGACAATGGTTCTCCCTGAGGACGTGTGGGTGCGCACGGGCGCACGAGGACGGTGTGACCCTAGGGAGGGCGGGCGACGGCACGGGCGTGGTGAGGACACGTGCGGATGAACTATGGGCGCAGTGCCGGTGAACTCCGGTGTCGTGGCGCTACAGTCGTCGTGTCAACCCTCTACTCGGATCGTCCGGCACGTTCCTGCCGGTGAAGGGAAAGTGCTCGCCATGGCTTCGGTGACCTTCGAGAACGTGTCCATCGTCTATCCGGGCGCCGCACGGCGCAGTGTGGACCGGCTCGATCTGGAGATCGCCGACGGCGAGTTCCTGGTCCTGGTCGGCCCGTCCGGTTGCGGCAAGTCCACCACCCTCCGTGCGCTCGCCGGGTTGGAGGACGTCTCGGCCGGTCGCATCCTCATCGGCGACAAGGACGTGACCGGGATGGAGCCCAAGGACCGGGACATCGCGATGGTGTTCCAGAACTATGCGCTCTACCCGCACTACACGGTGCGCGAGAACATGGGTTTCGCGCTCAAGCTGGCCAAGGCGTCCAAGAAGGAGATCGCCGAGCGGGTGGACCGCGCCGCCGAGATGCTCGATCTCACGGCCTACCTCGACCGGAAGCCCAAGGAGCTCTCCGGCGGACAGCGTCAACGCGTCGCCATGGGCCGGGCGATCGTGCGCAACCCGCAGGTGTTCCTGATGGACGAGCCGCTGTCGAACCTGGACGCCAAGCTCCGGGTGGCCACCCGCGCCCAGATCGCCAAACTGCAGCGTGACCTGCGCACCACCATGATCTACGTGACCCACGACCAGGTCGAGGCCATGACGATGGGGGACAGGGTGGCGGTGCTCAAGGACGGTGTCCTGCAGCAGGTCGACACGCCTCGGGAGCTCTACCACAATCCGGTCAACGCCTTCGTCGCCGGTTTCATCGGATCGCCGTCGATGAACCTCTTCGACGCCCCCGTCGCCGACGGCAGGGTCGCCCTGGAGGGGTTCGGCGAGCAGGTCCCGGCCGGCACCGGGGCGACGGTCACGGTGGGGGTGCGGCCCGAACACCTGCGGATCGCCGGGGACGGGGACGGGTTGAGAGTCACCGTCGACCTCGTCGAGGAGTTGGGCGCGGACAGCTACCTGCACTGCTCCACGGGGGACGGCCACCCGGTGGTCTACCGGGCCGAGTCGGGCGACCACCCGGGGAAGGGCGAGACCATGTTCCTGGCCGCGCTCGACGGTGAGGTCCGCTTCTTCGATGTGGAGACCGGTCTGCGGCTGCGCTGACCACCGACCGCGGTGACCGACCGCAACACATGTTGTTGTTAAAGTGTCTTCTGTGATCTGAGTCTCGTCGCCCCCACGGTGGCGGGACGGCGGTGAGTCGGCGAGGTGACCGCTCGTGGTCCTACGTACAGGCCCCCGGTGGGTTACGCTCAGCGGGACCTCAGAGAGACCGGCGTCACAGTGAGACCGGGATCACCCGTCCGTCGGCACACGTCGGCGGTAGGCGAGACACGACAGTAGGAGAGAGCGCATGGCCGTTCACGGCAGGTTCCTCAAGGCGGCGGCGGCCGCATCGATGGTCGCGATGGTATCCGCGGCATGCACCAACGGTGGTGGTGGAGAGTCCGACGAGCAGACGGAGGCCGGCACCTCGGGGGTCGGCCCGATCACCTTCGCGATGGGCAGCAACGACACGGACAAGCTCCGTCCCGTGATCGACCAGTGGAACGCGGAGAACCCCGACCAGGAGGTCACCCTCCGCGAGCTCCCCGCCGAGCAGGACGGACAGCGCGACACACTCACGCAGTCCCTCCAGACCGAGAGCGGCGAGTACGACGTGTTCGCGCTCGACGTCACGGACACCGCCTACTTCGCGGCCAACGGGTGGCTGCAGCCGATCGAGGGCGACACCGAGATCGACACCTCCGGCCTGATCGAGGCCGCCGTGGACTCGGCGACCTACAACGGCACGCTCTACGGCATCCCGCAGAACACCAACGCGCAGCTGCTGTACTACCGCACCGACCTCCAGCCCGAGGCCCCCGCCGACTGGGACGCGCTGGTCGCGTCCTGTGAGGCCGCCGAGGGAGCCGACGTCGACTGCCTGCAGACGCAGCTCAGCCTCTATGAGGGCCTCACCGTCGCCGCGACCCAGTTCATCCACAGCTGGGGCGGCCAGGTCGTGGGCGACGACGGGCAGACCCCGGAGCTCGACACCGACCAGGCTCGCGCCGGCCTCACCGCGCTGGTCGACGCCTACCAGAACGGCGTGATCCCCCCGCAGACCGACGCCTTCACGGAAGAGGAGACCGCACAGGGCTTCCTCGCCGGCGAGACCATGTACTCGTACAACTGGCCGTACATGTACGAGTCGGGCCAGTCCGATCCCACCTCGCAGGTCCAGGGTCGGTTCGAGGTCGCGCCGATCGTCGGTCAGGATGGCGCGGGCCGGTCGACTCTCGGTGGCTACAACAACGCCATCAACGTGTTCTCCGAGAACAAGGCCACCGCTCAGGCGTTCCTCGAGTACATCATCTCGGAGGACGTCCAGATGAGCTTCGCCGAGCAGTCGTTCCCGCCGGTCCTGTCCTCGATCTACGACGACGAGGCGCTGCAGCAGCAGTTCCCGTACATGCCGGCCCTCAAGGCGGCGCTCGAGAACGCCGAGCCGCGCCCGGTCACGCCGTACTACCCGGCGGTGTCCAAGGCGATCCAGGACAACACCTTCGCCGCACTGCGTGGCGAGAAGAGCGTCGAGCAGGCACTCACCGACATGAGCGCCGCGATCGACCAAGCGGCTCAGTGACACCAGAGTCCGGACGGCAGTGATGACGACACGGCGCTGATGGGCCCCGGGGTACTATCCCGGGGCCCATCGGCCGTCGTGGTGAGGGCGGGCGCGATCCGATGAGGAGCTGCAGCGATGACGACGAGTGAGAAGGCCCCGGCGCCACTGGTCGAGAAGAGGTTCGACTGGCGACCGGTGTGGATGGTGGGTCCCGCCCTCGCGATCCTCGCGGTGGTGATCGGCTACCCCGTCGTCCGTGCGGTGTACCTGTCCTTCCGGGCCGACCGGGGCCTCGACCCCGCCACCGGGATGTTCTCCGACGGCGGTTTCGCGGGTTTCCAGCACTATCTCTACTGGCTCACCCAGGCGTGCCCGGCGAGGGGCGGCGACGGCACCGTCCCGTGTCCGCCCGGCGTCTCGGCCGTCGACTTCTGGCCCGCGATGGGCAACACCCTGTTCTTCACCGTCACCACCGTCTCACTCGAGACGGTCCTCGGCTTCGCCATGGCAGTGGTCATGGGCAAGAGCATCTGGGGGCGGTCCCTCCTGCGCGCGGCGGTCCTCGTCCCGTGGGCCATCCCCACGGCGGTCACCGCCAAGCTGTGGGCGTTCATCTTCGCCCCCAACGGCATCGCCAACACGATGCTGGGCACCAACATCGCCTGGACCACCGACCCGTTCTACGCCCGCATGGCGATCATCGTGGCGGACGTGTGGAAGACCGCGCCCTTCATGGCTCTGCTGATCCTCGCCGGGCTGCAGATGATCCCCGGGGACGTCTACGAGGCCGCCCGGGTCGACGGCGCCTCCCGATGGCAGCAGTTCACCAGGATCACACTGCCGCTCGTGCGTCCGGCGCTCATGGTGGCGATCCTGTTCCGGACCCTGGACGCCCTGCGCATGTACGACCTGCCCGTGATCCTCGTGTCGGCCAACTCGGGCTCGCCCACCGCGACGGTCTCCATGCTGGTGGTCAACGAGATGCGGATGGGCAACTTCAACAGCGCCTCCGCGATATCGACGCTGGTGTTCCTGCTGATCTTCGCCGTGGCGTTCGTGATGGTGAAGTTCCTCGGCGCGAACGTCGTCGATGACCGCACCGGCAAGAAGGAGGAGATCCGGTGAGTCACCGAGCGCCCGACCAGTCCACGTCGTCCCTCACGCGGTCGACCACCTCGTCGTCACGATCAGGCGCGCACGATCGGGACCGCGCCGACGACCTGCGCCCACCCCGCAAGCCGCTCGGGCCGAGGATCGGCACCTATGTCGGGGCCCTGCTCATCCTGATCTGGGGCCTGGCGCCGTTCTACTGGATGCTCGTCACCGCGTTCCGCGACAACCGGTTCGTGTTCTCCGCCAGCCCCGTGCCCTCGCACCTCACCCTGGACAATTTCCGCGAGGCGCTGGCGACGGACGCGGGTAACAACTTCTTCGGCGCGATCATCAACTCGGTGATCATCAGTTCCATCACCACCGCGCTGGCGTTGCTCTTCGGCGTGTTCACGGCCTACGCGCTCGCGCGGGTGGACTTCCGAGGCAAGTTCCTCGTCACCGGCGTCATCCTGGCCGCGTCGATGTTCCCCGGTGTCGCGCTGGTCACGCCGCTGTTCCAGTTGTTCACCGACATCGGGTGGATCGGCACCTATCAGGCGCTCATCATCCCCAACATCTCGTTCGCGCTGCCGCTGACCATCTACACGCTGACCTCGTTCTTCAACGACCTGCCGTGGGAGCTGGAGGAGGCCGCTCGCGTCGACGGAGCCACGCGCGGCCAGGCCTTCATCAAGATCATCCTGCCGCTCGCCGCGCCGGCTCTGTTCACCACCGCCATCCTGGCGTTCATCATCACGTGGAACGAGTTCCTGCTGTCACAACAGCTGTCCAACTCCTCGACCGAGCCGGTCACCGTGGCGATCGCGCGGTTCTCGGGGGTCAACCCCTACATCCCGCCGCACGCCGCGATCATGGCGGCGGGCGCGCTCGTCACCGTCCCGCTGGTGATCATGGTGCTGATCTTCCAGCGACGGATCATCTCCGGCCTCACCGCCGGCGGTCTGAAGAGCTGACCCGGCCGTGGCGCGGAGCGGTGGGGACGCACTCGGAACCCGGCAGCGGCTGGAGGTCCTGGGCGGGTTCGTGGGGTTCTTCACCGTGATCGCACTGGTCAACGCGGTCGGCCTGATCGTGGCCGGGCGCCCGTCGATCCTCGCCTCGTTCGTGCTGGTGCTCATGCTCGCGGCGTCCTGGTACACCTTCCGCGTGTGGCGGCGCGCCGACCGCGCCGTGGGCCGCGGCTGACCCGGGCGTCAGCGGTCGTCCCGCCAGGCCACCAGCGACTCCACCAGGTCCAGCGGGTACTCGGGCCCGTTGAGGCCCACGGTGAACAGCGTGACGCCCTCGGCCACCAGGGCATCGGCCGAGCGCCGCGCCTCGTCCGCGGAGGAGGCGCCGCCGATCTCGGTGGAGCGTTCGATCTCACCGGGGTCCCGGCCGACGTCGGCGCAGTGCCGGGCCAGCACCGCGGACTTGTGCCGGTAGGTCTCCACGTCCACGAACGAGTGCCAGATGTCGGCATGGCGGGCGACGTGCCTGAGCGTCTTGCGCTCGCCCCCGCCGCCCAACAGCACCGGGATGTGCCGGGTCGGGGCAGGGGTGAGCCGGGCGAGGCGCCGCTCGATCCGGTCGAGGGAGTCCCCGAGGTCGTCGAGACGCGACCCCTTGGTCCCGAAGTCGTACCCGTACTCGGCGTAGTCCCGCTCGAACCACCCGCTGCCCAGCCCCAGGATCAGCCGCCCGCCCGAGATGTGGTCGACCGTGCGGGCCATATCGGCCAGCAGGTCCGGGTTCCGGTAGCTGTTGCAGGTGACCAGCGCGCCGATCTCGACCCGCTCGGTCTGCTCGGCCCAGGCGGCGAGCGTGGTCCAGCACTCGAAGTGCGCGCCGTCGGGGTCGCCGTAGAGCGGATAGAAGTGGTCCCAGTTGAAGACGACGTCCACACCCGCGTCCTCGGACCGACGGACGGCATCGCGCAGGAGCTCGTAGTCGGGCGCGTGCTGCGGTTGCAGTTGGACGGCGATGCGGACCGGGCGTTCGGTGTTCGGGGTCATGCGCCCAGTGTGGTCCGTTCCGCCGCCCCGCGCACCCGACGCGCACCCGACCCTGGCCACCGTGCGCCCGACCAGGCCCGGCGTGCGCGGTCGCTACCGCTCGCGCTCGAGGACGAACCAGAAGTGCTCGCCCTCGTGGAGGGTCCCCCGGCCGTTCATCACGGCCAGCAGGGTGTCGGGATCGACGACGGCGAAGTGGTCGATCACCGGCAGCCGGTCGTAGACCATCGACGCGCACGGGCGGCCGCGGAACGAGACCTCCCACAGCGACGCCCCGCCTCCGCCCGTGGCGGAGGTGTCCGGGACAACGGACCCCGAGTCGTCGGTGACGAGGATCGGGTCCACCTTGTGCGGGTCGGTGAAGTCCTTTCCCCACCATCGCATCTGCCCGAGCATCGCGAACATCGGATGCCCGGTGTCGAGGCCGGCGCCCCTCCACCGGCTGCCGGCGATCGCGTCGATCCGGGCGGGCTCGAGTGAGTCCCAGAGCGTCGTCACCCGGTCGGTGGGGACGGTCTCCAGGGCCCGGATCGCCTCCAGCTCGTCGGCGTGCGGTGCGCTCACAGCCCGTAGGTCTTCCCGATGATGTCCCGCTGGATCTCGTTGGTGCCGCCGTAGATCGTGGAGACGACGGCCTGGCGCACCAGGCGTTCCATGCCGTACTCGGTGGCGTAGCCGTAGCCGCCCATCGACTGCATGCACTCGAGCGTCACGCGTTTGCTCAGCTCGGTCGCCTTGAGCTTGGCCATGGAGGCCTCGCGGGGGAGCAGGGCCGCGGGGTCCGACTCGTCGACCTTCCTGGCCACGGCGTAGACCAGCAGGCGGGTGGCCTCGATCTCGGTGGCCAGGTCGGCCATGCGGTGCCGGATGACTTGGAACGACCCGACGGGTCGGCCGAACTGTTCGCGTTCACGGATGAACGTCAGGCAGTCGTCGAAGGCCCGCTGCGCCACCCCGAGCTGCATGGCGGCCAGGATGAGCCGCTCGATGTTGAGCCCGGCCATGAGCTGCTTCCAGCCGCCCCCGACCTCGCCGATCACGGACTCGGCGGGCAGGCGTACGTCGGTGAAGTAGAGGTCGTTGACCTCTCTACCGCCCATGGTGTCGATACCGCTCATCTGCAGCCCCTCGACGTCGGCGGGGACGTCGAACATGGTGATTCCCTCGTGTTTGGCGCCGGTCGAGTCGGTGCGCGCCACCAGCAGGATGCGGTCGGCGAAGTGGGCGTTGGAGCACCAGGTCTTCTGTCCGGTGATCACCCAGTCGTCACCGTCGCGGACGGCCTTGCAGCGCAGCGCGGCCACGTCGGACCCGGCGCCGGGCTCGGACATGGAGATGGCCAGGGTGCCGCCCGCGACGACCAGTTCGAGGGCCCGCTTGCGCTGCTCCTCGGTGCCGAACTTCTGGATCGCCGCCGCGGTGATGAGGGTGGGGCCGATGCCTCCGATCGGGGCGAGGCCGCGCAACGAGCGTTCGAGCAGGAGGCAGAGTTCCACGGCCCCCGCGTCGGCGCCCCCGTACTCCTCGGGCACGGTCAGGCCCAACCAGCCCAGCTCGGCCATTTTTGCGTAGATCTCGGGGGAGTGGGTGCCGCCCTCGGTGGTGAGCTGCCCTCTCTTCTCGACGCTGCCGACCTCGCGCGCGCAGAAGTCGTCGATGGATCTGGCGAAGTCCTGCTGCTCCTCGGTGAGGATGTCGAACACGGCTGGCCTCGGCTTTCTGACAGGGGGTGACGGTGGCGGGCAGGGTGGACTACTGTGGCCCGTATCACCGTAGGCTACATCAAATATATGTGATCGAGAATGGAGTGAAGTCGAATGACGACAACCGAGCCCAGCAAGACCGGCCCCGCGTTCGCGAG
>NZ_JAALDW010000078.1:0-1710 GCF_014145055.1 Dietzia sp. DQ11-38-2 | reverse complement strand
GGCTTCGCCGGACGTACCCTGGTGGTGAACCTCCCGGGTTCGCCGGGCGGGGTGCGTGACGGGCTGGCGGTCCTCGACGAACTGCTCGACCACCTGCTCGCCGTGCACGCCGACGGCGGCGGACACTGACCGCCGCGCCGGCCCGGGACCGCACCGCACCGCACCGCGAGGAGGCACCGACCATGACCGTTCACAGTCCACTCGTGCAGATCACCGAGGACGCGATCGACCCCAGGGAGGTCGAGAGGGCGGTCTGGAGCACCGCCGACGGGGCCGTGGTGACGTTCTCCGGCGTGGTGCGCGACCACGATCACGGACGCGACGTGCTCGACATCGAGTACTCGGCCCACCCGACGGCGCAGGATGTCCTGACACGGCTCTGCGACGAGGTCGCCACCGAACACACCTCGCCCGAGCTGGAGAAGGGCGGGCCGCTCGACCCACGCCGCAGCGTCCGCATCGGCGCGGTGCACCGGGTCGGCGTGTTGGCTGTCGGCGAGGTCGCGGTGGTGGTGGTTGCGGTGGCGCCGCACCGGGGCGAGGCCTTTGCCGCGTGCTCGGAGCTCATCGAACGGCTCAAGCGGGGTGTGCCCATCTGGAAGCGGCAGCGCTTCACCGACGGCGTCTCCGAGTGGGTGGGCGTCGGCGACTGCTGAGGCGGTCAGGCCGGTCGTCTGCGGGAGCCGTTCCCGGGACGGCCTGGCGGGTTGACGAGCGTGCCGTCGTCGGCGATGGTCCGATCCACAAAGGCGCTCCACTCTCGTTCCCGGATGGCGTCACGGGCACGGGCCAGGGGGCCCTTGGGTCTGGTGCGGTGTTCGTGACCGGTGTCGGTGAGGATGACGAGTTCACCCAATGGCCCGGTCCGGTAGGCGTTGGTCCCGAACGTCTTCTCCCGGTGGTGTTTCCGGCACAGGCAGACGAGGTTCCACTCGGCGGTCGGCCCGCCGAGTTCAGGGTCCTTGGTGTTGAACGCGATGACGTGGTCCACATCGCAATGCCTGGCAGAGACCGAGCACCCTGGGTGTCGGCACGTCCCGTCGCGCAGACGGATCCGCTCGGCCATCGCCGGGGTGATCACGTAGCGCAGGGCGTGATCGGGGGAGTCGAGCGCGCCCGGGGCGGGGTCGATGAGCTCGAACCGCACGCTCGCATCGTCACCCTCAAGCAACTCCGTGCAGAGCCACTCGAAACTGCTGTAGGCGCCGTGAACGAACTCGACGCGGTTGGGCAGGCCCCGGACCGCGGAGGCGATCACGCTGATGCGGATCGGCTGACCCGCCCGCGCGGCGTTGCCCAGTGTGGGCCGGGGCAGGTCCGTCCCCACCCTGACGTCGCCGAGTTCGAAGTCGTCGAGATCTATGTCACCGAGGTCTCTGCCCTCATGCTCGGACGCGGTGGCAGTGGGGGCAGCGGCGGCGTCGGGGTCGGTCGCGGACGGGCCGGCCTCAGCCTCGTAGACGGCGAGCGCGTCGGCGCGGAGCTGGTCCATGGGACGATCCAGCCCGTCCGCGGAGGCGACCGAGGCATCGGTCTCGATACGCCGCCGAAGAAGCTCGGCATCGGCGGCGGTGAGCCTGGCCCACATCGTGGCCATGCCGTTACGCGCGCCGCGGAAGCGGACGGAGCGGGTCGCGGCCGCAGCGTCGGCGGCATCCTCCGCGGCAGCCGGGTCGTGTCGCTCCACGGCATCATCGATCGCCGAGTCCA
>NZ_JAALDW010000007.1:0-10291 GCF_014145055.1 Dietzia sp. DQ11-38-2 | reverse complement strand
TTCGCCGCCGTGTCGGTCGGCCGATGCGGGCCGTCGGTCATGGCGATCGTGCACCAGCACCGCGGCGGCACGATGGGTGACTTCCTGCTCAAGTGCATGTCCGCGGACCGGCTCGTGCAGCTCGCCGCGGGCTCTGGCCTGCTCGCCCTGGCCGGGTTCGGAGCCGCGGCTCTGGCCATGTGACAGCGGCGCCCACCAGGAGTGCCCGCGGGGCACCCGGTCCGTCACACGGGCCGGGTGCCCCACAGGTGCGTGAGCGTCCCGGTACGTCCGCCCGAGGCGGTCCGGGACTCCGGGAGCCGCCGGGTAGCATGGACCGGCCCGGGTCCGTCGTCGGAGTTGGTGCGCCCATCACGGGTGGCCCGGAGTCACCCGTCGTCCACTGCCGAGGAGATCGCCCCCCGTGTCCGAGAACCGCATGCCGGAAGCCGACGTCGACGCGACGGGTGCGGGCACCGTGACCACGACCGTCATCCCGGCGGGGGAGCCGGCGGGCAAGATCCTCGCCGAGCGGGAACTGCAGGTCAGGAGTGGGCCCGGCACCATCGTGGTGGTGCGCGACCCGGGTGGCGCGCTGCGCGATCTGTCGTGGGTCCCCGAGGTGGACACCCAGGTCGAACTCGTCCGTGCGGACACTGAGGACGGCAGGTCCGTCATCAGACACTCCTGCGCCCACGTCCTGGCGCAGGCCGTGCAGGACAAGTTCCCCGAGGCGAAGCTGGGGATCGGCCCGCCGATCGAGAACGGCTTCTACTACGACTTCGACGTGGCCGAACCGTTCACCCCCGAGGACCTCAAGGACCTCGAGAAGCGGATGAAGAAGATCATCAAGTCGGGCCAGCGGTTCGCCCGGCGCGAGTACGCCTCGCTGGACGAGGCCCGCGCCGAACTCGCGGGCGAGCCCTACAAGCTCGAACTGGTCGAGGACAAGGGCCGGGCCGACTCAGGCGACGCCGGGGGCGCCGAGGCGCTCGAGGACGCGGAGATCATGGAGGTCGGGGCGGGAGCGCTGACCGCGTACGACAACCTCAACCCTCGGACCGGCGAGGTGATCTGGTCGGACCTGTGCCGGGGGCCCCACGCACCGACCACCAAGTTCATCCCCGCGTTCACCCTCACCCGGTCCTCCGCGGCGTACTGGCGCGGGGACCAGAAGAACGCCGGCCTCCAGCGCATCTACGGCACGGCGTGGGAGAGCACGGAGGCGATGGACGCCTACCTCGATCGCCTCGCCGAGGCGGAGAAGAGGGACCACCGCCGGTTGGGTACCGAGCTCGACCTGTTCAGTTTCCCGGACGAGATCGGGTCGGGGTTCCCGGTGTTCCACCCGCGCGGCGGGATCATCCGCAACGAGATGGAACAGCACTCCCTACGCCGCCATCTCGCGGCCGGGTACTCGCTGGTCAACACGCCCCACGTGACCAAGGGCGACCTCTTCCGCAAGTCCCAGCACCTGAGCTGGTACTCGGAGGGGATGTTTCCCCCCATGGTGCTCGACGCCGAGTACGACGCCGAGGGCAACGAGACCAAGCCGGGTCAGGACTACTACGTCAAGCCCATGAACTGCCCCATGCACAACCTGGTCTTCGACTCCCGCGGCCGCTCCTACCGCGAACTGCCCCTGCGGATGTTCGAGTTCGGCACGGTCTACCGCTACGAGAAATCCGGCGTCGTCCACGGCCTCACCCGCGCTCGTGGATTCACTCAGGACGACGCCCACATCTACTGCACCGAGGAGCAGATGGAGGGCGAGATCGCCTCCGTCCTGTCCTTCATCATCTCGCTGCTGCGCGACTACGGACTCGAGGACTTCTACCTCGAGCTGTCCACCAAGGACCCCGAGAAGTACGTCGGGGGCGACGAGATCTGGGAGCGGGCCACCGAGACGCTCGAGCGGGTCGCCACCCACTCCGGCCTCGAGCTGGTCCCGGACCCGGGCGGGGCGGCGTTCTACGGCCCCAAGATCTCGGTCCAGGCTCGGGATGCGATCGGACGCACCTGGCAGATGTCCACCGTGCAGCTCGACTTCAACCTCCCCGAGCTCTTCGATCTCACCTACAACGCCGCCGACGGCACCAAGAAGCGTCCCGTGATGATCCACCGGGCACTCTTCGGTTCGATCGAACGATTCTTCGCCGTCCTGCTCGAGCACTACGCGGGGATGTTCCCGGCGTGGCTGGCCCCCGTGCAGGTGGTCGGGATCCCCGTGGCGGAGGCCCACGAGAAGCACCTCGAGGACGTGATCGACGAGCTCCGGGGCCGGGGGATCCGCGCCGAGCTCGATCTGGCCGACGAGCGGATGCAGAAGAAGATCCGCACCCACACGACCGGCAAGGTCCCGTTCATGCTGCTGGCCGGCGACCGGGACGTGGAGGCGGGGGCGGTGAGCTTCCGGTTCCCCGACGGCACCCAACTGAACGGGGTCTCGCGTACCGCCGCGATGGACAAGATCGGGTACTGGATCAACTCGCGGCGCAACGACGTGCCCACCGCGGAGCGGGTGTGACGCCCCGGGAGCCGATCCGGTCGGACGGCTACCGCCAGTACGGGGCGGGGGAGGACCGTCTCCAACGGCTGTGGACCCCGTATCGCATGGCCTACATCGCGGAATCGGCGCCCCCGCCCGTCGAGGGCATGACGGGGGAGCCGTTCCTCGACATCCCCCGGATGAGTGACGAGGACGGTCTGGTGGTGGCCCGCGGAGCGGCCGTCTACGTGGTCCTCAACCTCTACCCCTACAACCCGGGGCACTCCATGGTGGTGCCGTACCGCAAGGTGGCCGACCTGGAGGATCTCGACGACGACGAGTCGCGCGAACTCATGTCCTACACGCAGCACCTCATCCGGGTCATCAAGGCCGTGTCCCGGCCCGATTCCTTCAACGTGGGACTCAACCTGGGCAGTGCCGCGGGGGGATCGCTGTCCGGCCATCTCCATCAGCACGTCGTGCCGCGCTGGATCGGGGACGCCAACTTCATTACCGTGACCGGCGACACCAAGGTGCTGCCGCAGCTGCTCCGCCAGACCCGACAGCTCCTGGCCGAGGCGTGGTCGACGGTGCCCGGTCCCGACCGCACCTGATTCGGGGGAAGAGATGCTCAGCGAGTTCGGAAGGTCGGGCGTCACCAAGGTGGCGCACCCCTTCGCGGCGTTCCTGGTCCGGATCGGGGTCACGGCCAACGGCATCACCCTGACCGGGCTCATCCTGACCTGCGCGGCGGCGGTGGTCCTCTTCGGCAACGGCCATCTGGTCGCCGGGGCGATAGTGATCGCCCTGTGCACCC
Source organism: Dietzia sp. DQ11-38-2 (assembly GCF_014145055.1). Classification (NCBI taxonomy): domain Bacteria; kingdom Bacillati; phylum Actinomycetota; class Actinomycetes; order Mycobacteriales; family Dietziaceae; genus Dietzia; species Dietzia sp. DQ11-38-2. The sequence continues at coordinate 7,007 of NZ_JAALDW010000007.1, read as the reverse complement.
TGCTCGACCTGGTCGACGGCGCGGTCGCACGGGCGGGAGACGGCGGGTCCCCGTACGGCGCACTGGTCGACGCGGTGTCGGACCGGGTGGCGGACGGCGTCATACTCGCCTCCCTGCTGTGGTGGCTCGTGGACGGGCGCCCCGACGACAAGTACGCACTCGGCATGCTGCTGGCCTGCCTCGTGCTCTCGCAGGTGGTCTCCTATTCCAAGGCGCGTGCGGACGCCGGCGGACTGCGCACGCCCGGTGGCCTCATGGAACGCGCCGACCGTCTGGTGTTGATCCTCCTCGGCGCCGGGCTGGAGGGACTGGGGGTGCCCTGGGCCCTCTCGGTCGCGCTCACGGTGGTGGCGGTGGGCAGCCTCGTCACCGTCATCCAACGGGTGTGGGGCGGGCGGGCCGACTACCTCGGGCGGCCCGACCGGCTCGAGTCACCGTCGGCGGGCGACCTGTGACCCGCACGGGCCAGCGCCTCTCGGACCTCGGATACGCCGCGGGGTGGGCTGTGGTCCGCGCGCTTCCCGAACCGGTGGCGCGGGCCCTGTTCCGGGCCGGGGCGGATCTCGCCGCCCGACGTCAGGGCGAGGACTCCCAACTACGCCGGAACCTGTCGCGGGTCCTCGGCGTCGAGCCGGCACAGGTTCCGGACGACCTCATCCGGGACTCCTTCCGGTCCTATGCCCGTTACTGGCGGGAGGCGTTCCGACTCCCGTCGATGGACCGCGAGGCGGTGGCCCGCGAGATGGATCGGACCATCGAGGGCGTCGAGCATCTCGATGCGGCGCTCGCCGGGGGCCGCGGCGTGATCGTGGCCCTCCCGCACTCGGCCAACTGGGATCTCGGCGGGACCTGGCTGGCCCGCCGGTACGGCACCTTCGCGACGGTCGCGGAGAGGTTGGAGCCGGAATCGCTGTACCAGCGTTTCCTGGCGTACCGGGAGAGCCTGGGCTTCACCATCTATCCGCACACCGGTGGCCCGACGCCTCCGTTCGAGGCGCTGCGCGAGTTCCTCGCCGGGGGCGGGATCGTGTGCCTGCCCGGCGAGCGCGACCTGCGGCACACCGGCGTCCCCGTCACCTTCTTCGGTGAGACCACCCGCATGCCCGCCGGGGCCGCGAGGCTCGCGGTCGAGACCGGGGCCCCGCTCCTTGTGGCGCAGTTCTGGTACCCCGACGAGGAGACGATGCGCGTGCGGATCACCCCGCCCGTGGACGTCTCCGGGGGCGTCGAGGCGGGCGTCCAGGCGATGGCCGACCTGTTCGCCGAGGGGATAGCCCGTCACCCGGCGGACTGGCACATGCTCCAACCCCTCTGGCTGGCCGACCTGTCCGCCGACCGCCGCGCACGGATCGAGGGTTGATCGACCCGTGCGCATCGGCATGATCTGTCCCTACTCCTTCGATGCGCCGGGGGGCGTCCAGGCGCACGTGGTGGACCTGACCGAGGAGCTGCGTCGGCGCGGCCACACGGTCCGGGTACTCGCTCCCGGTCGCGCCGAGAACGCCCCAGTGTCCGGGATGACGCTGACCGGCCCGGGGGTGCCGATCCCGTACAACGGGTCCGTGGCCCGGTTGAGCTTCGGCCCGGCGGCCTGGCGCGCGACCCGTCACTGGCTGCGTGACGAACCGCTCGACGTCTTGCACATCCACGAGCCCAACGCGCCCGGGGTGGGGATGTTCGCCCTGGCCATGTCCTCCGGGCCCATCACGGCGACCTTCCACACCTCGACCACGAAATCGATGATCCTCGGTGCGGCAGACGGGGCCCTCGCGCCACTGCTGGAGAAGATCCGCGGTCGGATCGCGGTCTCGACCCTGGCCCGGCGGTGGCAGATGGAGGCCCTGGGGTCAGGCGCGGTGGAGATCCCCAACGGGGTCGACGTGTCGGCCTTCCGCGGGGTCGACGCCTCCGCCGAGTACAGCGACTCACCCACGGTGGCCTTTCTCGGACGCTACGACGAACCGCGCAAGGGTATGGACGTGCTCGTCTCCGCGCTCCCGGACGTGCTGCGGGCCGTGCCCGGCCTCCGGTTGCGGATCATGGGTGACGGCGACGAACGGGCCCTGCGCGCCCGGTTGCCGTCAGTCCTCGATGTGGAGTTCCTCGGCCGGGTCGACGACACCCGCAAGGCCGCGGTACTCGCGGCGGCGGACGTCTACTGCGCCCCCAACACCGGCGGCGAGAGCTTCGGGATCGTCCTGGTGGAGGCCATGGCCGCCGGGACCGCCGTGGTGGCCTCGGACCTCGACGCGTTCCGCCGTGTCCTGAGCGACGGGGAGTGCGGAGAACTCGCCCCCGTCGGGGATCCCGACGCCCTGGCCCGCGCCCTCATCCGTGTCCTCGGCGACTCCTCGCACCGCGCCGATCTGTGCGCCCGCGCGTCGGAGGCCGTCCGGGAGTTCGACTGGCCGGTCGTGGCCGAGCGCGTGATCCGCGTGTACGAGACCGTCCGCGCCCCCGGGGAGACGCTTCATGTCCGCTGAGGTCGTCCTCGTCGTCGTCGTACTGGCCCTCCTGCTGATCGCCGCCCTGATCACCGCCTACGTCACCGCCCATCGTCTCGACCGGCTGCACATCCGGACGGATCTCGCCCGGGCGGCCCTGATCGGCGCGCTGGAGCGCCGCCACACGGTGACCGCGGCGATCATCGCCGAACTGGGGGGCAGGGACCCCGTGGCGGCCCAGCGTCTGTCGCACGCCCTCGTGCGGGCTCGGGCCCACCCCTCGGACACCGTCACCGGGACCGACCCCCGTCCGGAGCCGGCGCCGGACAGGCCCGGGCGATCCGGTCGGGCCGGTCCGCCAGGCCCGCCCGGTCACGGAGGTCGGCCCCCTGAGGACGGTTCCCCGGACACTGAACGGGCGGAGAACAGCCTCGGCACGCTGCTGGCGGGGCTTGACGTGGCCGCGCTCCCGGCCGACCTCGCCGCAGAGCTCGAGGACGTGACCGACCGGGTGGCGATGGCCCGGAGTTTCTACAACGACGCGGTCCGCGACACGAGGAACCTCCGCGAGCAGGGCACCGTGAGAGCGTTCCGGCTGGCGGGACGCGCACCGATGCCCGACTACGTCGAACTCGTCGACCACCCACCTGCGGGAGGCTGACCCCGCACGGTGGGGCGGCGGTTGGGGAACCGAGGTCAGGGCGACCTACACTGGACGCCTACCACGAGTCATCGACGCCAGGAAAGGCCTATTTCGTGAGCGAGCCGCAGTCCACCGAGAACACCACCGGAACCGCACGCGTCAAGCGAGGTATGGCCGAGATGCTCAAGGGTGGCGTCATCATGGACGTCGTGACCGCCGAGCAGGCGAAGATCGCCGAGGACGCCGGCGCCGTGGCCGTCATGGCCCTCGAGCGCGTCCCCGCCGACATCCGCGCCCAGGGCGGGGTCGCGCGGATGAGCGACCCCGACCTCATCGACGGGATCATCGACGCCGTCTCCATCCCCGTGATGGCCAAGGCGCGCATCGGTCACTTCGTCGAGGCACAGATCCTCCAGGCGCTCGGCGTGGACTACGTCGACGAGTCCGAGGTCCTCACTCCGGCCGACTACGCCAACCACATCGACAAGTTCGCGTTCACCGTCCCGTTCGTCTGTGGTGCGACCAATCTCGGTGAGGCGTTGCGGCGCATCACCGAGGGCGCGGCGATGATCCGGTCCAAGGGGGAGGCCGGCACGGGCGACGTCTCCAACGCCACCACCCATATGCGCAAGATCCGCCAGGAGATCCGCCGCCTGCAGAACCTGCCCGAGGACGAGCTCTACGTGGCGGCGAAGGAGCTCCAGGCGCCGTACGAACTGGTCAAGGAGGTCGCTGAGAAGGGCAAGCTCCCCGTGGTGTTGTTCACCGCCGGCGGCATCGCCACCCCCGCCGACGCCGCGATGATGATGCAGCTCGGCGCCGAGGGCGTGTTCGTCGGGTCGGGCATCTTCAAGTCCGGCAATCCCTCCGAGCGCGCCAAGGCGATCGTCAAGGCGACCACCTTCCACGACGACCCCGAGACCCTGGCGACCATCTCCCGCGGTCTGGGCGAGGCCATGGTGGGCATCAACGTCGACGACATCCCGGAGCCGCACCGGCTCGCCGAGCGGGGTTGGTGACCCTCCGGTGGCCAAGATCGAGGACATCCTCGCGATCGAGCGGATCGACCGCGACCTCTACCGCGGTCACGCGATCGAGACCCATCTGCAGCGCACCTTCGGCGGTCAGGTCGCCGGCCAGACACTGACCGCCGCGGTCAGCACCGTCGACGACGACAAGCACGTCCATTCCCTCCACGGGTACTTCATCCGGCCGGGGGTCCCGTCTGCACCCACCGTCTTCCAGGTGGACCGGCTACGGGACGGGCGGAGCTTCGCCACCCGGCGGGTCACCGCGATCCAGGAAGGTGAGCCGATCTTCTCGATGTCGGCCTCCTTCCACCTCCGCGACCAGGAGGGGATCGAGCATCAGGACCCGATACCACAGGTCATCGATGCCGAGGAGATTCCCGCGCCCCGGTACGAGGACCTGGACGAGACCCACCGCGTCTTCGTGGACGAGTGGGCGCAGTGGGACATCCGGATGGTGCCTCGCGAGAAGCTCCGCGGATCGTCACAGTTCGCCTCCCAGCAGCGGGTGTGGTTCCGATGTGTGGACGAGCTGCCGGACGACCCCAACTTCCACGTCTGCACACTCGCCTACATGTCGGACATGACCCTGCTCAGCTCGGCGAAAGTCATCCATCCTGACGAGCCGACCCAGGACGCCTCGCTGGACCACGCCATGTGGTTCCTGCGCCCGTTCCGGGCCGACGAGTGGCTGCTGTACGACCAGACGTCACCGTCCGCCTTCGGGGGCCGGGCCCTCACCCAGGGTCGCATCTTCGACCGCACCGGGCGCCTCGTCGCCGCGGTCACCCAGGAAGGGCTGTCGCGTCGGCTCCGGGAGGGCGCGCAACCCTTCCCGGTGGACATGTCGGGCGGCACCGACCCGGACCGAGGGTGAGCGCGTCGGGCCGGCCCCGGATCGGTGTGCTCGCCCTCCAGGGCGACGTCGCCGAGCACCTTCGGCACCTCGAGACCGTCGGCGCCGAGGCCGTGACGGTGCGCCGCCGATCGGAACTCGACTCCGTCGACGGACTGGTGCTCCCGGGCGGTGAATCGACCGCGATGAGCCGCCTGTTGGACGTGTACGAGATGTACGAGCCGGTGTCGGAACGCATCGCGGACGGTATGCCCGTCTACGGCTCGTGCGCGGGCATGATCCTGCTGGCGTCACTGGTGCTCGACACCCGCCCCGACGCCACCTGGTTCTCCGCCATCGACATGACGGTCCGACGCAACGCCTTCGGCCGGCAGGTCGACTCGTTCGAGGCCGACCTCGTCGTCGACGCCCTCGGCCCCGACCCGCTGCGCACCGTCTTCATCCGCGCGCCCTGGGTGGAGAGCGTGGGACCGGACGTCGACGTCCTCGCGGGCGTCCATGCGTCGGACGGCCGGGAGCACGTGGTCGCCGTGCGCCAGGGCAACGCCCTGGCCACCTCGTTCCACCCCGAGGTCACCGACGACGTGCGCGTCCATCGGTACTTCCTCGACATGGTGACGGCGGCGACCTCGTAGAGTGGGCCGTCAGCGGCACCTGTAAGTCACCCGGAGGTCATCCAGGCCTCATCCCCAGACACCCGGAGGGCGGAACTCCCCATGTCAGGCCATTCCAAGTGGGCCACCACCAAGCACAAGAAGGCGGCGATCGACGCCAAGCGCGGAAAGCTCTTCGCCAAGCTCGTCAAGAACATCGAGGTGGCGGCCCGCACCGGTGGTGGTGACCCCGACGGCAACCCGACGCTGTTCGACGCCATCCAGAAGGCCAAGAAGAACTCGGTTCCCGGCGACAACGTCGAGCGGGCGCGTCGGCGTGGTGCCGGCGAGGAGGCGGGCGGCGCCGACTGGGAGACCATCATGTACGAGGGCTACGGGCCCAACGGCGTGGCGATGCTGATCGAATGCCTGACGGACAACCGCAACCGCGCGGCGATGGAGGTCCGGACGGCCATGACCCGGGGCGGCGGCAACCTGGCGGACCCGGGTTCCGTGGCCTACCTCTTCACACGGAAGGGCGAGATCATCCTGGACAAGGGCGATCTCGAGGAGGACGACGTCCTCATGGCGGTGCTCGACGCGGGGGCCGAGGAGGTCAACGACCTCGGCGACCGCTTCGAGGTCATCTGCGAACCCACCGACCTCGTCCAGGTCCGGTCGGCCCTCCAGGCCGCCGGGATCGACTACGACTCGGCCGAGTCGGTCTTCCGGGCTTCCGTAGAGGTGACGGTCGACGCAGAGGGGGCGGGGAAGATCTTCCGCCTCATCGATGCGCTCGAGGACTCGGACGATGTCCAGAACGTGTACTCGAACGTCGACGTACCGGACGACGTGCTCGCGTCGCTGGAGTCCTGAGGAGCCTGGCGCTGGTACGCTATCGAACGTAGGTTCTATCACCGATCGGCGGAGGTTCGATGCGCGTCATGGGAGTGGACCCCGGGCTGACCCGGTGCGGTCTCGCGTTGATCGAGACCGCACCCGGTCGCGGCGTCACCGCCCTCGACGTGGACGTGGTGCGGACCAGAACGGACGAGCCCGTCGAGCGCCGCCTCCGTGCGGTGCACGAGGTGGCCGACGAGTGGATGGCCATCCACCGCCCCGACGTGGTGGCCATCGAGCGGGTCTTCGCCCAGAACCAGGTGTCCACCGCGATGGGCACGGCGCAGGCCGCCGGCGTCGTGGCCATGGCCGCGGCCTACCGGGACATCCCGGTGGCGTTCCACACCCCCTCCGAGGTCAAGGCGGCAGTGACCGGGAGCGGTCGCGCCGATAAGAAGCAGATGACACTCATGGTCACGCGGATACTCGGCCTGCAGAAGCCCCCGAGCCCGGCCGACGCCGCCGACGCGCTGGCGCTGGCCGTCTGCCACAGCTGGCGGGCGCCGATGCAGGGTCGGGTGGCCGCCCTCGACGCCCAGGTGT
>NZ_JAALDW010000077.1:0-2431 GCF_014145055.1 Dietzia sp. DQ11-38-2 | reverse complement strand
CTTCGTCGACCGGAACGCCACTGCCCAGCAGGACCGACGCGTGCTGGGCGCGGAAGGCCGCCTGCCACGCGCCGAAGCTCAGTCCGGTCTCGGCCCGGAACGCGCGCGTCACGGTCCGTTCGCTCACCCCGAGCCGGGCCGCCCACTCGGTGAGCGACCGGTCGTCACCGGGGTGCGACTCGAGGGCCGTGACGATCGGGCGCAGCAGCTCGGAGCCCGGCCGCTGCACCAACAGCGCGTGGGGTGAGGGTTCGAGGAGGTCGAACACCATCTGCTCCGTGAGCTCCCGCGACCGGGCCTCCAGGGTCTGGTCCACCAGGCGCTCGAGCAGCAGGGTGAGCAGCGGCGTCACCTCCACCGCGACGGGCTCGGTCGGCAGTGGCGAGTCGGTGCGGACGTCGACGTGCGCGGTCCGGTACCAGGTGCCCGCCGGAGTGGCCGCGGAATGCAGGACGCCCGCGGGGATCCACAGTCCGACCGAGGGGGTGATGGACCACGTACGCGCCCCGATGGTCACGGTGGACGCCCCCGACCGGTTCCACAGCAGCTCGTGGGTGGGGTGGGAGTGCGGCTCCCATTCGATGTCGCGGGCCACGAGCTCGTCCATGCCGGTGATCGCGAACGGCATCACCGCGTCGCCCGCCGCGTAGATCGGCAGGGCGCGCGTCTCCACCTCGCCCCGTCGCGCGCTGCTGGTCCCGGTCATGTGTCGATTCTGCCCCACCCGCTCGTCGGCCCACCGACCCGCTCGCGCACGCGCCGCCGTAATGGTGGTCACATCAGCAAGCCTGTCGGAGATCCTGGCGTACAGTGCGAGAGTTCCCCGTGCGCGCCGTGAGGCCTCGCCGGGTTTACCTTTGTCTCGACCCGTAATGTCTAAGGATTCCCGTGACGACTGAGTCATCCTCCACGGCCTTTTCCCGGGCCCAGCCTGACCCGGGCCAGCCCGACCCTGCTCGGCCCGATCCCGCCCAGCCCGGCCCGGCGTTGGGCTCCCCGCCGCTGCCGGCCGCCACCACGCGGCTGATCGCACTGCTCGTGGCCGCGGCGTTCGTGGTGATCCTCAACGAGACCATCATGTCGGTCGCGATCCCCGAGCTGATGGGGGAGTTCGCGGTCGCCGCGGCCACCGCCCAGTGGCTCACCACCGCGTTCATGCTCACCATGGCCGTGGTCATCCCGTTCACCGGGTGGATGCTCATGCGGCTACCGCTGCGGACGGTGTTCATCATCGCCATGACGACCTTTACCCTCGGCACCCTGCTGGCGTCGCTGGCCCCGGTGTTCGTGGTCCTGGTCGCCGGCCGGGTGGTGCAGGCCGTGGGTACCGCGATCATGATCCCGCTGCTCATGACCACCGTGCTCAACGTGGTGCCCGCGGACCGTCGCGGCCGCACCATGGGCGTGATCTCCATCGTGATCGCGGTGGCCCCGGCCATCGGCCCCACCGTCGGTGGCCTGGTGCTCGACGTGCTGAGCTGGCGCTGGATGTTCTGGTTCGTCCTGCCCATCGGCCTGCTCGCACTGGTGGCGGGAGCCACGCTGATCCGGAACGTCACCGCCACCCGCCCGATCCCGCTCGACATCCTCTCCGGCGTGCTCTCGGCCGTCGGCTTCGCGGGCCTGATCTTCGGCCTGAGCTCCTTCGGTGAAGCCGCCAACGACAACGCGCTGGTGTCCCCGTGGGTGCCCGTCCTCGTGGGCGTGGCGGCACTGGCGGTGTTCGTCTGGCGGCAGCTCTCGCTCAAGGACTACGCGCTCCTCGACGTGCGCGCCTTCGCCTTCCGCACCTTCACCGTCAGCCTCACGCTCATGTTGCTGTCCATGATGGCGCTGTTCGGCACCCTCATCCTGCTGCCGCTGTACATGCAGCAGATCCTGGGCACCACCACCCTCGAGTCCGGCCTCGCGCTGCTGCCCGGCGGTCTGCTCATGGGTGTGCTCGGGTGGTTCGTCGGTCGACTCTTCGACCGCATCGGACCGCGCCCGCTGATCATCCCGGGCTCGATCCTGGCGGCCGCCGGCCTGTGGGGCATGTACCTCTTCTTCTCCGCCGAGTCGTCGCTGGTCATCGTCGTCGTGTGGCACATGGTCCTCAGCGTGGGCCTGGCGCTGCTGTTCTCGCCGCTTCTCACCTCGGCGTTGGGGTCCCTGCCGCCGCACCTGTACCCGCACGGCTCCGCTCTGCTCAACACGCTGCAGCAGGTGGCCGCCGCGGCGGGCACCGCGCTGTTCATCACCGTCATGACGCTGGGCATCGTGGCCGGCGCCGAGTCCGGACAGGGCGACGTGGCCGCGCAGATGACCGGCGTCCACAACGCGCTGGTGGTGGGCGCGATCGCTCGGTACCCCTTCGCCGGGATACAGCACCTGTAGGACGGGCGCAGCCGGACGCTCCAGGACGGGCTGTGACCTGCCGCGTTGATTTCGG
>NZ_JAALDW010000076.1:0-4375 GCF_014145055.1 Dietzia sp. DQ11-38-2 | reverse complement strand
GCCAGACCCGCGGGCCCGCGGGTGGCGGCCACCGCCGCTTCACCCAGGAAGCGGGGATCCTTGAGGTCGAATGCCTTCCGGGCGGCGGTGCCGGCCTTCTTCAGGTCCTTCTCGGCGGACTTGATGGCCTTGCGTTCAGCGGCTCGATCACTTCGTGTGCTCATGGGTAGATGGTGGCACAGGGCCCGGACCCCGACCACCACCTCACCGACATCCACCGGTACCGCGTGGCAGGATGGTCGCCGTGAGCATCGCAACGCAGAAGGCAACCATCCACACCACCAAGGGCGACATCGTCGTCGAGCTGTTCGGCAACCACGCCCCGGAGACGGTCGCGAACTTCGTCGGCCTGGCCGACGGTTCGAAGGACTACTCGCAGGCCAACGCCAAGGGCGAGAAGAGCGGCCCGTTCTATGACGGTTCGATCTTCCACCGCGTCATCTCGGGGTTCATGATCCAGGGCGGCGACCCCACGGGCACCGGTCGTGGCGGTCCGGGTTACCAGTTCAAGGACGAGTTCCACCCGGAGCTCCAGTTCAGTGAGCCCTACCTGCTGGCCATGGCAAACGCGGGCCCGGGGACCAACGGTTCGCAGTTCTTCGTCACCGTGGGCCCCACGCCGCACCTGAACAACCGGCACACCATCTTCGGGAAGGTCGCCGACGCCGACTCGCAGAAGGTCATCGACGCCATCGCCACCACCAAGACCGGGGCCATGGACCGTCCGGTCGAGGACATCGTGATCGAGTCCATCGAGATCTCCTGACAGTTGACCCCCGGGGTCGTGGCGACACGACCCGGCCAGCGGCGCGGGCACCGGTACCCCGGTCCCGCGCCGTCTGTGTCTCCATGACGATGCAGGAACGGTGACACCCCACCACGCCATGACCACTCAGACCCACAGCGGTGGCGCCGTCTCCCGCTTCTTCCGCCTCCAGCCGGTGACCGCGTGGCTCATCACCGCCAACCTCGCGGTCTACGCCGCGACGGTCGCCCAGTCGTGGAGTCTGCTCGCCAACCATTCCGCCGTGTTGTTCCAGGCCACGGCGCTGTATCCGCCGCTGGTCGCGGCCCATGACGAGTGGTGGCGTCTGATGACGTCGGCGTTCCAGCACTTCGGCCCCATGCATCTGCTGCTCAACATGTACATGCTGTGGATCCTCGGTCTGGGTGTCGAGCGCAGCATCGGCCATGCGCGATTCCTCGCGCTCTACCTGGTCTCGGCCCTCGGCGGGTCCGCCGCCGTGATGTTCTACGGCCAGAACGCGCTCACGGCCGGGGCGTCCGGCGCGATCTTCGGGCTCATGGGCGCCTACGCGATCGTCGCGATGTCGATGCGCGTGGACGTCAAGGGGATCGGGATACTGCTGGTACTGAACATCGGCGTGAGCTTCCTGGTCCCGGGCGTCTCGCTGGCCGCGCATCTGGGCGGCCTGCTCGTGGGTGCGCTCGGCGCGCTGGTCCTGGTGTCGTTGCCCCGTCGGCTACCGCGAGGGGTGGGCCGCGGCGGACGCCAGGCCGTGTCGTGGCTCGGCTACCTGGTTCTGGTGGCGCTCGTCGCCACGGCCGCCTGGTACGCGGCCGACACCATGTCGCCGGGGCTGTTCCTCAGAGCGTAGAGCCCCCGAACCCCAGCTGCACCAACCGGTCGGTCACCTCACGCGGGTCCGCCCCCAGGTCGCCTCGCGTGAACACGTCGAGTACCTCCCGACCCCGGTCATCCACGTACTCCAGTCGCATGAGGTGCTGCCGCACGCCCCATCTCGCGACCCCGAGTGCCCGCGCCTCGACGACCCGAGCGGGCGGGACGAACACCACGCCCCTGAGCCTGGTGATCGCGAGCTGACCGTCCACCACCTCGATCCGGGGACGCCGTATCAGCTGCATCACCCCCGCGGGGATCACGAACAGCGCCAGGAGTCCGGTGAGGATGAGCCCGAGCGGGTCCCCGTTCGCCGCACCCACCGCCATGGCGCCGACACCGAGGGCGATCTGCGCGCTCGGCCACAGCACCCCCGGACCCCACGAATCCGCATCCCACGAATCCGCATCCCGCGGATCCGCACTGTGCCCGCCGGGAGACGCCGCTGGCTCACTCATCCCCCCATCCTCTCTCATCCACAGGCGGAATCCACAGTGTGGATGAATCACACGGGTGGAGTTCGATCCGCGTTCGAGAGCCCGGCACCCCGACCTGCGGAGTCGTCCGCGTCGTCGTCGTCACGGGTTTGTCCCCAGTGTGGAGGGAGTTGTCCACAGCCTGTGCGGGCGGGTCCGACCAGCGGTAACAGCGGTTACTTCGCCGAATACACCACCTTGACCTGCGCGGATGTCAACTCGCTAAGAAAATGCAGGTCACCCCCCGCGGAGTGCGGGGGGTGACCTGTGTATAAGACTGTGGATTACCCGGAACCGGGTTCAGTGAGAACGGGTGTCAGCGCCAGTTCATCGTCATGAGGAGCCCGACGACAGCCAGACCGAACCCGATGGCGAAGTTCTGCCACGTCTCGAGGGACTGCATGAACGGGATCCGCTCACCGGCGATGTAGTAGGTCACCAACCACGCGAGCCCCAGGATCATGAGACCGAACATCACGATGATGTACCACTGCGACGTGGGCGTCCCCTTGACCTTGACGGGGGTGCGGCTGACGGCCGCGTCTGTGTACTCGGTCTTCGACCGGACCTTTGACTTGGGCATGACGTCCTCGCGCTGGTGGGGCTGCACTGGTGGGGCTGATCCAGGGCAGTCTACCAAGCCCCACCCCGGACGTTCATCCCACCGACGGCAGTACGCTGCATCTATGCGCATCCTCGTCGTCGACAACTACGACAGCTTCGTCTACAACCTGGTCCAGTACCTGGGCCAGCTGGGAGCGACGTGTGAGGTGTGGAGGAACGACGACGAGAGGCTCGCCGGACCCGACGGTGGCTACGACCCGGCGTCGCTGGCAGGGGTGGTCGCGGAGTTCGACGGCGTCCTGCTCAGCCCCGGCCCGGGTACGCCGGACCGGGCGGGGGCCACGATCCCGCTCATCGGGGTCTGCGGACGCGCCGGCGTCCCGGTGCTGGGCGTGTGCCTGGGACACCAGGCGATCGGGGAGGCGTTCGGGGCCACGGTCGACCGGGCCGCCGAACTCATGCACGGCAAGACGAGCCGGGTCACCCACGACGACTCCGGCGTGCTCGCCGGGATCCCCAGCCCCTTCACGGCGACCCGCTACCACTCGCTGACGGTGCTGCCGGAGACCATCCCGGAGGACCTCGTGCCCACCGCGTGGACCGGGTCCGGTCTGGTCATGGCGATGCGGCACCGCGAGATGCCGGTGCACGGGGTGCAGTTCCATCCCGAGTCGGTGATGAGCGACGGAGGCCACCGCATGCTCGCCAACTGGTTGGGGATGTGTGGCGAGCAGCCGGAGGAGGCCCTGGTGGCGGGTCTGGAGCACGAGCTCGACCGGGCCCGGGGCGCCGCGCTCGCCTGAGCCGCAGCACCCCGCGAGGCCCTCAGCCGGGGCCGGGTACCAGCCCGAAGCGGATCACACGCACCACGACCTGGTCGTTCACCCCGGCCTCGCCGACAGGCGGCTGTTGCGAATAGATCTGCCCCACCCGGGTGAGATCCGGGTCGTTCTGCGGAAGCTCGACCAGCTGACCGCGGCCTCCCCGCCACCCGGCGCGCTCGAGCGCGGCCAGCGCATCGGGCACGGTGCCGCCCACGAGGTTGGGCATGAGGAACCGGTTACCCGCCGAGACCTGCAGCGTGATCGTGGCTCCCTTGAGCTGCGTCTGCCCCGCCGGGGTGGACTGGTCCACCACCTCGCCCTCCGGCGCGGTGCCGTCGACCCTGCGGGTGTCCACCCGGAATCCGATGCCCTCGAGGGTGGCCCGGGCCGAGTCGATGGACTGCCCCACCACCCCCGGCACCTGCAGCTCCTCGGGGCCGGACCCCACCGTCAACCTGACGGGGCGGTCTGAGGGCACCTGGGCGCCCGGGGGCGGATCGGTGTCCACGACCTTGTCCTGGTCCTCGGCGGTGGAGGGGCGGGCCTCGTTCTCCGGGAGCACCTCGAACCCTGCCTCCTCGAGGGCCATCCGCGCGTCAACCGGTGACATCCCCATCACGTTGGGGACCATGAGGATCGGCCTGCCGGTGGACACCAGGAGAATGATCTCCGAGCCGACGGGGAGGCGCTTGCCGGCGATCGGATCAGAGGCGACCACCAGGCCCGCGGGGACCCTCTCGTCCGGCTGCGGGTTCTGTACCGGCTCCAGGCCGAGGGCGGTCAGTTCATCGACCACCTCCTGCACGGGCCGCTGCGCGACCTCCGGGACGGTCACCTCCTGGACCTGGACGACCCCGCCGTTCCGGTCG